>NZ_JUEI01000047.1:0-65729 GCF_000802655.2 Paenibacillus sp. IHB B 3415
GCAAGTCTGCCGCGCCAGCCCCGGCGGCCACCGGCAAGTCTGCCGCGCTAGCCCCGGCGGCCACCAGCAAGCCAGCTGCGCCAGCCCCGGCGGCCACCAGCAAACCAGCCGTGCAAGCTCCAGCGGCTACCGCCGCGCCGGTGAATACGGTGACTCTCTCCATTACTGGGGATGAGGAGCACGGCGTTATTCTGGCCCCGGCGGCTTATGAAATAGAGAAGAATGAGACTGCGCTGGAGCTGCTGGGGCGGATTACCCGCCAGCACAAGATCCAGATGGAATATCAGGGCAGCAAAACCTTTGCCTATGTGGAAGGTATTGATAATTTGTATGAATATGATCACGGGGCAGAAAGCGGCTGGATGTATAAGGTGAACGGAGAGTTTCCGTCCAAGGCTTCCGGCAGCTGGGTTATGAAGCCCGGAGATACGGTTGAGTGGCTGTATACGCTTG
Source organism: Paenibacillus sp. IHB B 3415 (assembly GCF_000802655.2). NCBI lineage: Bacteria > Bacillati > Bacillota > Bacilli > Caryophanales > Paenibacillaceae > Paenibacillus > Paenibacillus sp. IHB B 3415. The sequence continues at coordinate 454 of NZ_JUEI01000047.1, forward strand.
ATCTTGGCAAGGATATCGGAGCATCGGCGCCATGAACAGCGGCTTTCGGTCCATGCATCCTGCCGTAGCCCTGCTGTATTATGCCGGGCTGCTGCTGTTCGCCCTGCTGGGGCTTCATCCGTTGTTTCTGGTTACGGAAATAGCAGGTCTGCTGGCGTTGCTGCTGCTGCAGGACCAGGGGAAGGCGCTGCTGCGCGGTCTGCCTTTTATGCTCCTGATGGGCGGTTCAGTCGCAGTGCTGAATCCGTTGTTCTCGCACAGGGGTGCACATATTCTCTTCTACTGGCTGGACCAGCCGATTACGCTGGAGGCTGTGCTGTACGGACTTATAATGATGACCGTACTGCTGACAATCTTCATCTGGTTCATTTCATACAATTACACGGTAACGACAGATAAATTCATGTACCTGTTCGCCGCCGCTGCGCCCAGAACGGCATTACTTACGCTGATGGCGCTCCGGTTTGTCCCCTTATTCCAGCGGCGGCTGCGCCAGATTACCCTGATCCAGCGCCTGCGCGGTGTGGATGTCCGCACAGGAAGCCTGCGCAAGCGGATGCAAGACGGCATGACGCTGCTGAAGGTGCTGCTCACCTGGTCGCTGGAGGAAGCGCTGCAGACCGGAGATTCCATGACGGCCCGCGGCTACGGGGTTGCCAAACGCAGCACGTACAGTATATACAAGCCGGATCGGCAGGATAAGCTGATTCTGCTGGTACTGACGCTCAGCGGTATGATTGCACTATTCTTTTGGCTGCAGGGCTACGGTACGCTGGAGATTTATCCCCGGATGAAGAGTATGGATTTCGGCTGGCAGGATGCCGTGATGTACGGCAGCTTCTGTTTGTTCGTCCTGCTCCCTGCAGGTCTGGAAGGAAAGGAGAAATGGTTATGGAGATCCTCAAAGCAGAACAAGTATCCTTCCGCTATCCTGAAGAAGACAGGGACTCGCTCCATGAGCTCTCGTTCACAATAGAAGAAGGCGAATTCGTAGTGCTCTGCGGCCCGTCAGGCGGCGGCAAAACGACACTGCTGCGCCATCTGAAACGTGAGCTTGCCCCGGTAGGCATGTTCAGCGGAAGCCTGACATATAAAGGGCAGCCCCTGCCCGGTCTTCCGGCAGCCGTTGCCGCAGGGGAAATCGGAATGGTCTTCCAGAACCCGGATGCGCAGATCGTGATGGATACCGTCTGGCATGAGCTGGCCTTCTCTATGGAGAATCTCGGGATACCGCCTGCAGTGATGCGGACCCGGCTGGCTGAGATCTGCGCATTATTTGGACTTGAGCCGCTGCTCTACCAATCCGTGCACGAGCTGTCCGGCGGACAAAAGCAGCTGCTTAATCTGGCCTCGGTGCTGCTGCTTCAGCCCAAGGTGCTGCTGCTGGACGAACCGACCTCACAGCTTGATCCTGTAGCTGCCCGGGAATTCATTATGGCGCTGCAGCGGCTGAACGAGGAAATGTCAGTGACGGTAATCATCAGCGAACACCGGCTGGAGGAGGTGCTGCCGCTGGCCGACCGTGTGCTGATGCTGGAGGGCGGCAGGCTGGTGGCAGATGCAGGTCCGCGCGCTTTCGTTCAGCAAGCCGGCAGTGCATCGCTCGCTCCGCGTCAGGCTTATCTGCCGGCAGCTTCGCGGTTATATCTGGGACTGTCCCCGCAAGCGGGAACGGCCGAAGCGGAGAATATTCCGCTGACTGTGCGCGAGGGCAAACGCTGGCTGCATTCCAAGGAAGCGGGAGCTGCTGTCCTTCGTGAACATCCGGCTGCTATTCCCGGCGCAGGATTACCTGCTGCGATCTCCCGTGAAGCCTCTGCATCGCCGGGTATTGTCACATCCGGCGATGCAGTCGCTGAGCCCGTTACTCATCCGGCTGGAGCCTCCGGCCCGGGCGGGCCGGATTCACCCGTGAACCTTCCTGCACTATCCGCAGAAATTCTGCTCAGCTGCCGGGAGGTTACCTTCCGCTACGACAAGGAAGGCCGGGAGGTGCTGAGGAAGCTCTCGCTAACGCTGAGGCGGGGAGAGCTTCTGGCGGTTATGGGCGGGAACGGTGCCGGGAAGTCGACCCTGCTGCATGTACTGAGCGGCCTGATGAAGCCGCAGCGCGGCAAGGCCGAGCTGTCCAAGGGGAGTACAACCGGGCTTCTGGCCCAGAATCCGCTGCTCTATTTCAGCTATGATACTGTGGCTGAGGAGCTGCAGCATATGGCGAAGTATGCCGGGGCGTCCCTGGAAGAAGCCGGGCGGGAAATAGATGCCCTGCTGGAAGTCTTCCGGCTCCGCGAGGTGCTGCAGAGCCATCCGCATGATCTCAGCGGCGGGCAGCAGCAGCAGACCGCACTTGCCATGATGATGCTGCTGAAGCCGGATATCCTGCTGCTGGATGAGCCGACTAAGGGGCTCGACCCGGCAGCCAAGGACAGGCTGGCTGCTCTGCTCCAGCAACTGCGCGGGCAGGGGGCCAGTATTCTGATTGTAACGCATGATGTGGAGTTTGCCGCTAAATATGCTTCCCGCTGTGCGCTGCTGTTTGACGGCAGCATAACAGCGGAAGGGGCGCCGGCAGAGTTCTTCAGCAGTAATTATTTCTATACTACGGCAGTCAACCGGATGGTCCGGGACTTACTGCCGCAGGCATTGACAATAGAGGATGTGATTCGAACATGGTCCGGTTCCGCGCCCCCCTGCTGATTGCTCTGGGATTATTCGTGGCTGGCCTCGCGCTAACAGCGGCGCTGAAAGACCGTCATTATGTGCTGCTCAGCCTGGTGCTGCTGCTGGCTGCGCTGCTGCCGCTGTTTCTCCGGCTGGAGCGCCGCCAGCTGGCATCCCGTGAACTGGTGCTGCTGGCCGTATTATCTGCTATTGCTGCGGTCAGCCGGATTCCTTTTGCCGCATTGCCGGGGGTCAAGCCCGTGTCTGCCGTTGTCATTCTGTCGGCTTATGTCTTTGGGGCAGAGGCAGGGTTCGTCATCGGTGCAGTGGCGGCGCTGGTATCGAATATCTACTTCGGTCAGGGCCCCTGGACACCATGGCAGATGTTCGCCTGGGGGATGACCGGACTTACGGCAGGCTGGCTGCGGAATACCTGGTGGATGAAGAAACGGCCCGGGCTGCTGGTCTTCGGTTTTATCTGGGGATTCCTGTTCGGCTGGATTATGAATCTATGGGTTATTCTCAGTCTTCCGGATGCGTTCAGCTGGGGGCTTGTGGCAGCGACCTATGGAGCCAGCTTTTATTTTGACCTGGCCCATGCGTTATCCAATGTCTTTTTTCTGGCTATTCTGGCCGGAGGATGGACTAAAGTGCTGAAGAGATTTCGCAAGAAGTATGGACTGCTTCAAGAGTGAAAAGCTGTTTATAGGTCTTTGTTCATATGAATCGATAATATTTTTCAATTTTCGACATTTTTTTCAGCGTATTATCAACATTTTGGCCTAATTCTCCGATAAATACAGTACAGCAAGATATCGAGAAGGCGGGATTATAAGAAATGAGACATCTGAAGATTAAGCATAAAATGACTTTGCTGATTGCAGTGATCGTAGTGTTACTCATAGGCATTGGGACGACAGGCATTATGACCACCAGCAGAATGGCGGACAGGTCCCAGGAGACATACGAACAGAATTTGCTGCCGATTTATCTCATTACGGAGATCCGCGGGAATAACCGGGCGATCGAATCTTTTCTGCTGGAGGATCTCATTACCAAGGATGCTGCCAAAAGTCAGGAGCTTAAGGCGGCTATTGAAACGAATATCACTACGAACAATGAACTTTTGGAACAGCTCAAGACGGTTGAGTTCAGCAATGACAAAATCGCGGCTAATATCAACGAATATCTGCTCCTTCTGCCGGACTACCGCTCCCAGCGTGATAATATCATCCATCTTGCCGACAATAATCTGAATGATGAGGGTTATCAGGTTTTCTCGGGTGGAGCGTTCAGTGAATCGCGCCGGACGATGGTTAACCTGCTGGAGGATACTGCGGCCCTGCTTGTACAGGATTCATCCGCGCATAATGAGGACACTGTAGCAAGTGCCAAGAGCTCCATCACTTTAAGTGGCATTCTGATTACCATTGCCTGGGTTCTGAGTATTGTCATCAGCATCATGATTACCCGGTTGATTACGAAACCGCTCAAGGAACTGCAGCAGCTGATGAAGCGCGCAGAGGAGGGGGATTTGACTGCTGCCGCCTCCTATCAGTCGAAGGATGAAATCGGCCAGATTAACACTTCGTTTAATACGATGCTGGAAGGCCTCCAGAATATGATGCGCGGAGTTTCCGAGAGTGCCGAGATTCTGTCGGCTTCCTCAGAGGAGATGAGCGCCAGCGCAGAACAGACGGCGCATGCTTCCCAGATGATCGCCGAGACCTCAAGCGAAATCGCTGCCGGATTCGATGTGCAGGCCGAGAGCATCGCACGTACCGCCCGGTCAGTCCGGACGATGACGTATGATATTACCGAGGCCCGGCACAGCGGCAATGAAATGAACGGTCTGATGGCACAGGCTGCCTCATCAACGGACCGGGGTGTCGAAGCGGTTGAACGAATTCTGGTCCAAATGCGGGAGATTGACTCCAGTGTATCGGCAAGCCAGAGTATTGTCGGCAGTCTGGGCAGCCTGTCCGAAGAGATCAACACGATCATCACAACCATCAATGACATTGCTACCCAGACTAATCTGCTGTCACTGAATGCCTCGATTGAAGCGGCCAGAGCGGGAGAGCATGGGCGGGGCTTCGCTGTGGTTGCAGGTGAAATCCGCAAGCTTGCGGAAGCTACCGGAAGAAGCTCGCTGCAGATCACGGAGATTATTACCCATATCCGCCAGCAGACTGAAAGTGCAGTGGAATCCATGGAGCTGGGCTCCGGGATTGTCTCCCATGGCGTAGCGCAGAGTGAAGTGGTCTCCGCTGCATTTACTGAGATACAGACCTCTATTCAAGCAGCCAGCGAGCAGATGGAATTGATTACGGAGGTTATCGGACATGTCGCCCAGGAATCGGAGGGCGTAGCCCAGGCGATGGCCCAGGTGGATGAAATCTCGCGTAAAGGCGCCGGTGATGTTCAGGACACAAGCGCAGCGAGTGAGCAGCAGCTAACCGCAATGGGGGAGATGTCTTCCTCTGCCCAGTACCTCGCCACATTGGCCGAGGATCTGCAGAAGCATCTGGCCCGGTTCAAGCTATAGGAAGTACTGAAGCCTTGTTCGGCTAAAGATAACAGAGAGTTTCCTGTTATCTGCAGCTGAACAAGGCTTTTTTTGAATGAATAAGGTCATCCGGCCTACAACAACAGGCAGCTTTCTGCAACATACGGCTTACTGCTCACGTCTTTAATGATACCGGGAGAGCAGCTCCGGGGTATTGCTAAGGAAAAGGAAGGGCGCCTTGAGCGCGATTCCATGATTCCATGATTGGATGTTCATTCCAGGTTGTGAACCTGAATTCAAGGAGGCGATTCACAGGATGAGGACCCCAATATTCAAACTGGCCCTAGTTCCGGTATTAATGAGCACACTTATTGCCTGCAGTGCAGGTCAGGACGGAAATAATGCCGTTGTCCAGGAGCCGGGGAACAGCACGGAGGGCACGGGTACACCAGCCGGACCTGCCCGAACCGCTGAATCCGTCAAATCTGCCGAACCAACCCCGGAAGCAGCCGGGCCAGCGGTAACGGCGGAGGAGATCGGGCATTATGAGAATATAGTTATTTCTGATTGGATGGATGAAGATACGGTTGTAGTGTCCAAGGAGAACGACAAGTTAGGTAAAATGAGTCTGGAGGAACTCGCGGATTCATTTCCCAAAAGCTTGTACTTCTACCACCTGGATACCCAAGAATTCGAGTTGATCAAGGAACAGGAGGATGTGTTTCTGGGAGACGCTGTATTGTCATCCGATCATAAGCATCTGCTGTATAGTGAATTCTCATTAGGTGATCCGGTCTACTACGTGATGGATTTAGGGTCAAAGAAGACCTTCGGCATCACGGGCGAGCCGATTGCAGGGGCGTTAAGCGCCCGGTGGGCTGATGATGACACCGTTATAGGGCCTGCATACAGCGGCGGTGCTTTTACAGCAAATACCTCCGGTAAGATCGCTGCGGTGGAGGGACTTAGCGGTGAAGGACTGATTGTTGTCCGGCAAATCAAAGATAAGATTTATTACACTACCAATTCCGGCGAATCGCTCCAAACCTTCGATCTGAATACCAAGGAAAAAGCCACATTGAAAATTGACCGTGTGGGCAACGTAATTCCTTCACCGGACGGAGACCAGCTGCTGGTCCTGCAATATAAGGATTCCGCACAAGCGCTGCTCCTCACTGATACAGACGGGGGGAACCAGAAGATTATCGTGGAAGGCGCGGAGCTTGGCGGCATCTCATTGTCGCCGGACCAGCGGATGATTGCTTACAGCATGTCCGCTGACGGGAACGGTACGGCCTCTACTGCTCTTTATGTCTACGATCTGGAATCGGGTAAGTCTGCCAAGGTTGCAGACGGTACAGGGAACCTGACGACCTCCTGGAGCCCTTCGGGCAAACAGCTGGCGTATACCGAATGGAGCGGGGATGAGGGCAGCAGCAGTGTGGTTCAGTTGAAGGATTAGATATTATTAGCTTTCGAACTTGAAGGGACAATACAAGACGGAAGTGACGGAGGGGAAGTTCAAACCTTCACCGCAGTTACGACCACATCAATTTTAATTCATGATTTGCACCCAAAAAGCGGCCCGTCCCGGAACATACCGGAAACGGACCGCTTTTATTATGCTGCGTAGAAGGGACGTTCCCGCCCCTCATAAAGTTTAAGAGTACCAGCCCCACACGAAGATGAACAGGGTTCCGAAGATGGTAACCAGACCCACGAACAGTGCATAGGCGATGTTGATGTACAGCTCTTTCTTGGAGTCGGCCGATTCCCCGATGTGCATGAATACAAACAGCTGCAGAGAAGCCTGGATAAGCGCTGTAATCAGCAGCACGGCCATATTGGCCCCGGAGGAGAGATCTCCGTAGATGACAATCAGCGCAGCGGCAGAAAGGACCAGAGAGGCCAGATAACCCATCACATGGCGAATTGGGAACAGTTGCTTCATCATGTCACATCAGTCCTTTCAGGTAGACGAAGCTGAAGATAAAGATCCAGACAACGTCCAGGAAGTGCCAGAACAGGGAGAAGATAAAAGCTTTGTTGGCGGTGGCCGGTGTGATGCCGTGGCGCCACAGCTGAATCATGATTCCCGCTCCCCACAGGAAGCCGAAGCTGACGTGGGCACCATGCGTTCCGAGCAGTACGAACAGACTGGAGAGGAAACCGCTGGTTTGCAGTGTCGCGCCCTCATGCACGTAAGTGAAGAACTCATCGATTTCAATGCCGATAAAGCCGAGGCCCATAAGCAGCGTGATGGCCATAAAGACCATCATCGCTTTCTTATAGCCATGCCGCATGGCATGGATAGCCAGACCTATTGTGAAGGAGCTCGACAGCAGCAGGAAGGTTTCAACCAGCACAGGGCCGATTTCAAATATCTCGCTGCCGCTCGGGCCGCTGGCGAAACGGTTGACCATTACTAAATATACAGTGAACAATGTAGCAAAGAGAGGGATTTCAGCTCCGAGAAAGACCCAGAAGCCGAAGATCTTGTTACTGTTCTCTTCCGTTGAATATTCGAGCGGCTTGGACGCATCTATTTTCATACAGTCTCACCCCGCTTCAATTTCTTTTCTGTAGCGATAACCTCTTCAGCCGAAATATAGTAGCCGTGATCCCGGTCGAAGGACATGAAGGCCAGCATGACAATGACACCGATACCTGAGAGGATGGCCGGAATCCATAAGCTGAATACCAGGGAGAATCCCAGGATGAAGAAGATCACGCCCAGAATGAACGGCTTGCCGGTATTGCTAGGCATATGGATCTTGGTGATTTTTTTGTCGTCATAGAGCGGGATATTGTCCTGCTTCGCGGACCACAAGGCATCGCGGGTCTGCACAGTAGGTACAATTGCGAAGTTGTAGATCGGCATCGGGCTATGTGTAGCCCATTCAAGTGTCCGTCCATCCCATGGATCACTTGTTGTGTCTCTAGGCATATAACGTGTGCTCCAGTAAATATTGTAGACCAGCAGCAGGAATCCGATAGCCAGGCCGACTGCCCCTACGAAGGACAGCATATTAAGCGGACCAAAGCCCGATTCCTCGGAATAGGTATACGTCCGGCGTGTCATTCCCATCAGACCCAGGAAGAACAGCGGGAAGAAGGTTACGTTGAAGGAAATCACGATCCACCAGAAGGAATGCTTACCGAGCCGTTCATTCAGGCGGAAGCCGAACACTTTAGGGAACCAGTAATGGAATCCGGCGATGACGGCGAACACAGCACCCGGAATGAGTACATAGTGGAAATGCGCCACAAGGAACATCGTGTTGTGATACTGGTAATCGGCACTGGCCATTGCGAGCATGACACCCGTTACCCCGCCGATGGTGAAAATCGGAATAAAGGCGAGCGTATACAGCATTGGCGTTGTGAAGGTAATCCTGCCTTTTCGCAGGGTGAACAGCCAGTTGAATATTTTAACCCCTGTAGGTACGGCAATAGCCATTGTGGTAATCGAGAAGAAGCTGTTGACCATGGCGCCTTGACCCATCGTATAGAAATGGTGAGCCCATACGAGGAAGGACAGGAGCGAGATAATCAGCATACTGAATACCATGGAGGTATATCCGTACAGGTTCTTTTTGGAGAAGGTGGCGATAATTTCGCTATAAATACCGAAGGCCGGCAGAATAACGATATAGACCTCCGGATGACCCCATACCCAGAACAGATTGGCCCAGAGCATATCCATCCCGCCGTTGGCCATCGTGAAGAACTGGGAGCCGAACAGGCGGTCGAACATCATCAGCGCAAGCGCAACAGTAAGTACCGGGAAGGCGAAGACGATAATGACGTTGGTGATGAGTACGGACCAGGTGAACATTGGCATCTTCATCAGCTTCATGCCCGGTGCGCGCATCTTGAGAATCGTTACGATAAAGTTGACCCCTGTAATCAGAGTCCCGATACCGGAAATCTGCAGGGCCAGGGAGTAGTAGTTGTTACCGACCGTCGGGCTGAATTCAAGACTCGCCAGCGGGAAGTAGGCTGACCATCCGGCATCCGGCGATCCGCCGATAACGAAGGAAATGTTCAGCAGCATGGCCCCCATGAAGAAGAGCCAGAAGCTGACGGCGTTAAGCCGCGGGAACGCGACGTCACGCGCGCCGATCTGCAGCGGAATGATCACATTCATCAGACCGATGATGAACGGCATGGCCATGAACAGAATCATGATTAGACCATGCGTGGTAAATACCTCATTATAATGCTGGGCATCGAGGAATTTCATTTCCGGCGCTGCCGTCTGCAGACGCATCATCATCGCGTCCACGCCGCCGCGGAACAGCATGAGCAGCGCCGCGAGGATATACATGACACCGATTTTTTTGTGATCTACAGTGGTAAGCCATTCACGCCAGAGGTATCCCCATTTCTTGAAATAGGTAAGCCCGACGAGAATCCCGATGGTTGCCAGTGCAATACTGATCATGGCCCCGTATATTAAGGGTTCGCCGTGAACCTTAAATTTGTCTAAATCCATTAGGGTAGCTCCTTTCAGTGTGTTGCATCAAGCTCTTTCAGAGCTAGTGTCCTTCATGTGTACTTTCATCCACCGGTGAGCTTGGCAGTGGCTGATCGACCTCCGGATCAGGTTCGCTGTCAAATTCGGTTCCGCTGGACGGCTCAGGAGAAGGGTGGATCTCTTTGTTATCCTGATGCTCCTCACTGCCGTTGTCCATGTCCATCTCACTTCCGTTACCACTCATGTGTTCACTGTGGTCTCCAGGGGGAGGACTGAACCCTAAGTGGGTCGAGGAATAGGTTTTACGTCCGAGGAAGTCTGTGGCGAGCAGGCCTTTGAATTCATCCTCTGTAAGCTCTGGTGCGGTTTCCTTGACGTCATTCACCCATTCGTCGTAATCCTTGCTGCTCATAACAAGTGCTTCAAATTCCATGTGGGCAAAGCCTTTACCGCTGAAGTTGGCATTCTTTCCAATATAAGAGCCTTCGGTATCAGCAGACAGGTGAAGCGTGGTGAGCATGTCGCTCATGGCGTACTTTTGTCCGGCAAGCTGTGGAATCCATAAGCTGGTAATGGTGCCGAACGAGTACATTCTGAACTCAACTGCACGATGCACAGGCATATTCACGTAGTTAACCGTTTCAATACCTTCCTCCGGATAGCTGAAATGCCATTTCCAGTTGGAGGATGAAGCGTAAATGACCAGCGGTGTCTGATCTTTATAGTCCGCGGCTACGTTCTCGACTTCGGTAGTTGTCTTGACGGTTACAACTGACAAGAAGGCGACGATAATGATCGGGATAATAATCCAGATCGCTTCAAGTACCTTGTTGCCCTCCTCATGTTCAGGAATGTAACCCTCATTACTCTTCTTCGCCCGGTATTTCACCAGTACAAAGATATATAAGATGTAGACAACTGCCAGAACACCAAGCATTACAACAATGGAGAGAATGATGGTGTCCGATAACGTCCTTGCAGACGGCCCCTTCGGGTTCAGAACAGCGATCGAGCTGCATCCCGGCAGGAGAAGGATCAGGCTTAGAAACAAAGCGTATAACGGTCCCTTTTTTTTCATATAGAACTCCTTCCTTCAATACTACTTTTCATTCGCCGTTCATTAACGGGCTTACTACTTAACCTGTATCTATAGTAAGAACTACTTACCCATAATGCAAAATACATATTTTGTATAAATAGATAAAAAAGCCCTTAAAAATGGCGAACAAGTTAAATATGTGTGATCAAATTGTTACAACTACTTAAAGGTATGATAAAGATCACTGTAGTGGCGCAGTTTAAGCTAATTTTAAGGTTGTTCAAACTTTGTTCAAGAATGCACAATTGTTATTAATTTTGTCACATTTATTTTGAGTCAAAAACACGTGAATTAACCGCTTATGGCCTGCTGTGACAGCATTCGACGCAAATTGTCGTATTTCAGAAAAAAAGCTGAATATTCATTTTATCATTGCAAAAAGGGTAACAATATTTTAGCTTGCGGTTACAATCTCTCAAATTACGTTATATCTATGTGTGATAAAGTAATAGACAAATATACATAGATTGGAGATTGCTGCTGTGCCCATTAAAAAAATAATGCTGTTATTCCTCTCTTTATTCCTGATTACGGGTCTTGTACAGATCCCTGCTAACGCTGAAGGTAAGACTAATGTACTGAAGCTCGGGATCAACGATAAATTGAGCGGTATAGAAGCCGTGTCTGTAAAAGGCACTTATTATGTCCCGCTGCGTGCTCTGGCCGATGAATTAAAATGGACGCTTACCGGCCTGACCGACGGAGTTCTGGTGTCGGGCGGCTCCGGGTCGCTGACTTTGCAGGGCGATGCCGGCGCTGTGCTCAAAGATGGCACAGTGGTGCCTGTGAGCACTTTTTTGCAGGACGGTAAACTTATGGTTCCGCTGAAAGTAAGCGGGTATCTTGGGTATATCATAACCTTTGCGGGGGATAAATATTTACTCCGGGTGAAGGACGGCTCGGCGGGGCTTACGGATGAAGCCTTTGTCACCCAGTATGCAGCAGAACTGAAACCTGCGGAGACAGCCCCGGCGGAGCCTGAGCCCTCTGCTGAACCCGGCAAGCCGGGACAAACCGTGTATCTTACTTTTGATGACGGCCCGTCGGCGACGACTTCCCAGCTGCTGGATATCTTAAGCAAGTATGAGGTGCAGGCAACCTTCTTCATGCTGGGAAATAATATGAACAAATATCCTTCGCAGGTGAAGCGGATTGTGAAGGAAGACTACGGCCTGGGGCTTCATGGCATGACACACCGCAAGGAGAAATTCTATGCTTCCCCGGCTGCGGCACTGGCAGAGATGTCAGGCGATAATGCTGTCCTCAAGAAACTGACGGGCGCTACTACATCGCTAATCCGGCCGCCATATGGCAGCAAGCCCTATTTCACCAAGTCTTTCCGGGATAAGGTGCTGGGTCAGGGCTATCATCTCTGGGACTGGAATGTGGATTCCAATGACTGGAGATACAAAGAGGACAGTGACAAGATCTACAATACAGTAATGGAGCAGGTTCGCACGCTGAAGAAGTCGAAGACAAATCCGGTCATTCTGATGCATGATCAGAAGGCCACCCTCAAGGTGCTGCCGCGTCTGCTAGAAGCGCTTAAGAAGGAAGGCTACACCTTCCAGGTCATTACGAAGGATATGGAGCCGGTGAATTTCTGGAAGGATAAACGGTGATCAGAAGGATTTGAATGCAAAAGAGCAAGCTGCGGGAGTTTCCGCCGGCTTGCTCTTTTTTTGCGGCTTGACAGGGAAATATGGAACCAACCCTTGTGAAAAAAAGTGAAACGGTGAGTAGGGCTAGGCTGCCAGACCGCCAGACCGCCAGACCGCCAGACCGCAACTGCGAAAATCCTGCACGAAATACAACAATCGGTGGCGCAGAAGCGTCGATCTGGTGGGAATCTTGCACGAAATACAACAATCGGTACCGCTGAAGCGTCAATCTGCTGGAAATCTTGTACAAAATACAACAATCGGTACCGCTGAAGCGTCAATCTGGTGGAAATCCTGCAGAAAGTACAACAATTCTGGATATGGCCCGCCGAATCGCCGGAAATCCTGCAGAAAGTGCAACAATGCAGGTTCGCGCCGGCTGAATCAGCGGGCAAGGATGTATTAGCACTAGAGTAACGATGGCTCTATTTGTACAGATAATGGACAAGCATATTGACCAGCTCGGATTTCAACCGGTCCACGGTGATCCGCTGCGGGGAGAAGGAGATGACATCGACGATAGCGCTCACCGCTTCGAACACAATCACGGAAGCTGCCTCAACGTCCTCAGTCTTCAATTCATCCTGACCCATCTGCAAATACTTAAGGGTTCTGAGCCGGCCGGTTTCATACTGGGCATCCATCAGCTGCTTGATGACCTCATCACTGTGGTACATGATGCTCAGATCTTTATGATATCCGATAAACGCCTTATGCGAGAGCAGAAGGGTGTCTATCAGATGCAGAATCAGCTCGGAGCGGCCGATCGTTTCGAAATTAATCTCTGACATTGAAGCATCAATCCTGGCCAGAAGGTCATCGCCGTACATATGGAGAACATCGATGAATACGGCTCTTTTATCAATAAAATAGGAATAGAAGCTGCCTGTGGATACCCCGGCCGCCGCTGCGATTTCCTTGGTATTGGTCTGATGAAAGCCCTTGTCCGAGAATAGCTTCATTGCTGCCTTGATAATGGCTTCCTTGGTTCTGATACTGCGCTCCTGCTGCGGAGTTCTAACCTTGTCCTCGATTTCGCCCATGTCGTAAGGTCCCCCTTATAGTTCAAATTGTAGAGGAGCAGTTTTGAGCTGTCAATAAAAGTTGAACTATAGTTCATTTTTTGTAATTGACAAATGTGAACTTTGGTTCATATAATGCGAATATGAACTTTATTTCATATTTTGAAGGGTGATGGAGATGGGCATTAGAACACGCAGAGCGTTATCTTTTACGGCAATAGTCCTGGGCTTTTTCATGGCGCTGCTGGATACGACGATTATTAATATTGCCCTGCCGGAGATGACACGTCATTTCGGCAGAAGTGTATCACAAGTCTCTTGGGTGATGAACGGCTATAACCTGGCATTCGCCGTGTTTATACTCACCGCCTCCCGCCTGGCCGATCAGTTCGGGCGGAAGAAGGTGTTCCTCATCGGAGTGGCGCTGTTTACGCTGAGCTCCCTGCTGGCGGGTTTCTCTACTTCGCTCGGCATGCTCATTGTTCTTAGAGTCATTCAGGGATTGGCCGGTGCGGTGATTGTGCCGGTCACGATTCCGCTGACCACAACAACCTTTCCCAAAGAAATGCACGGCCTGATTATCGGCATCTGGGGTGCGGTCTCCGGGGTGGCGGCTGCAAGCGGTCCGGCGCTTGGCGGGATTCTGACACAAAAGCTGAGCTGGGAATGGATCTTTTTTGTGAATGTGCCGCTTGGGCTGCTGAGTATTGTGCTGACGGCCATATTCATTAAGGAATCACGGGATAACACGGCAGGCCGGTCTATAGATTACGGCGGGGTCCTGGGGATCACTGGAGGGATGTTCTTCCTTACATATGCTCTGATCAAAGTGCGGGATTACGGCTGGAGCTCACGAATTTTCCTTGCGCTGCTGGCTGCGGGAATATTGTTTGTGGTGTTCTTTTTTATTATGCAGTACAAGGGGGAGGAGCCGATGCTGCCCTTGTCATTGCTAAGGATCAGAGCGTTCAACAGCACATCGGTTTCTATGATCATTCTGGGTGCGGCGCTGATGAATGTTTCGCTGCTGACCTCCTTTTATCTGACCCGGGTGATGGGGGTATCCGAACTGAAGGCGGGTCTTGTCCTCTCCATGATGGCAGTCGGCTCCATCGCCAGCTCAGCCATTTCCGGACCGCTGTCTGCAAAATATGGCAGCAGCCGGTTTGCCGCAGCAGGCATGGTGTTGATAGGCGGCGCCACCTATTCCATGAGCGGGCTGCAGGCCGACTCTACACTGGGCGCGGTGATGCTCCGGCTCGCGCTGGCCGGCCTCGGCGTGGGGCTCTCGATGGCGCCTGTGATGTCTTCGGCGATCCGGGTCGTTCCTGAAGATAAGGTGGGTATTGCTTCAGGGGTAACCAATATGGCGAAGTCACTCGGGAGTGTAATCGGTGTGGCAATTATCGTCACCGTGCTGCAGCATAATACAGCTGGGCAGCTGAGAGCAGTGAACTCCGCTAACATACGGGTGATACCTGGAGCGGATGTGCAGCAGCAGGCTGCGGCAGATGCCTTCAGCCAGACCTATAAGTTCGCAAGTTACCTGATCCTGCCGGGAATCGTCGCAGCTTTATTCAGTGATGAACGCAGACAGCGGCGGGGCAGCTTTTGATAATTAGCGGTTCATAGCTCTACAGCTGTTTGCCTGTGCCCGGCGGAATCCCCGAAATAACATCTTTCTTATAACAACGAAAACTAATTGTTTGTGAAACTGGACATTGATTATTTTGTTCACCGGAGTCCCGAAACGTAGCAATACGCCCCGGCCGCGCATAAATTGAATAAGGACGAGATGCCGGGCAGTGTTCTCTGTGGTCCCCCATCCTGTTCAAGTACCGGGAGGGATGCTTATGCCACGCAGAATTGCCAGTACGCCCAGACAGGACGGCTACCGTATGCCCGGAGAATTCGAGCCGCACCAGGGGACATGGATGCTCTGGCCGACCCGGACGGACACTTGGAGACTGGGGGCGAAGCCGGCGCAGGCTGCTTTTGCCAGAGTGGCGGCAGCGATTGCGGAGTTTGAACCTGTAACGATAGGCACCATCAGTGCCCAATATGAGCATGTCCGGGCACTTGTGCCACCGCAGGTACGTGTGGTGGAGATCTCCTCGAACGATGCGTGGATGCGGGATATCGGCCCGACCTTTGTAGTGAATGGCAGCGGCGGGGTGCGGGGAATTGACTGGGGGTTCAATGCCTGGGGCGGACTGGACGGAGGGCTGTATTTTCCCTGGGACCAGGATCTGCTGGTGAAGCGGAAGGTGCTGGAGATCGAGAAGCTGGACTATTATGACCTGCGGCATTTCATCCTTGAGGGCGGGGCTGTTCATGTGGATGGAGAAGGTACGCTGATAACTACTGAGCAGTGTCTGCTGCATAGGAACCGCAACCCTCATCTGACCAAAAGGCAGATCGGGGGTTATTTGCGCGACACGCTGAACGTAGACAAGATTATCTGGCTGCCCAGAGGGATGAGCGATGATGAGACGGACGGGCATATTGATGAGGTGGCTGCTTTTGTGAAGCCGGGCGTAGTGGTGATGAGCTGGACGGACGACCGGGAAGACCCGCAATATGAGGTGCTGCACGAAGCCTATTCACGGCTCATCCGGCAGAGGGATGCCCGCGGGCGCAAGCTGGAGGTTCACCGGCTGCACATCCCGGAGCAGCTGGTCATTACAGATGAAGAGGCGGGATGGATCGACCCGGCCAGCGGCAGCTACAGCCGTGCCCCCGGCACAACATTCGCAGCAACTTATGTGAATTTCTATATCTGCAATGGCGGAGTGGTAATGCCGGCATTCGGGGACAGGCGGGACGCGGAGGCGCTGGAGACACTCCAGCGGATATTCGCAGACCGCAAGGTGGTCCAGGTCAATACCCGCGAGATCGCCTTGGGCGGCGGGAATATTCACTGTATTACCCAGCAGCAGCCCCGGGGCTGCTAGCTTTGCAGCTGCACCTGCACCGGGCTCGAAACGGGCCGGCATATCGTCTAACCCGGGTCCTCTTGTGGCCCGGGTTCTTTTTGTACATGGAGTGAAATGGCTTACCCGGCCAACTCGCTGAAAAAGCGCTGGTTGAGGTTCTATCTATGTTTGTATGTTAATGATTGACATATAACCGCAACTGTATTAATAATAGTAGTACAGTTAATACACCTTGACACCCTGTGAAACATCATATGAAAGGAGGACTGTCATGTTCGAACTCGATGTACGCAGCCGCAAGCCGATCTATGAACAGCTGACCGGTAAGGTCAAAGAGATGATTATGCATGGTATTCTGCAGGCGGATGAACAGCTGCCTTCGGTGAGGGCTTTATCCTCGCAGCTCACGGTGAACCCCAATACGATACAGAAAGCCTACAGGGAGCTGGAGCGGGAGGGCTACATCTATTCCCTGCAGGGCAAAGGCAATTTCGTGGCCCACCAGCAGCAGGGACGCAATGAGAGCAAACGGGCAGAGCTGAAGGAAGAGCTGCTGCGGCTGATGGCGGAGGCAGTCTACCTTGGATTCACCGAAAGCGAGATGAGTGCGCTGTACCGCCAGGCGCTGGATAAGAGAAGAGAGGAGAACAGCCATGATTGAGATACGCGGAGTGAGCAAGATTTTCCAGGAGGAAAAGGCTGTTGACAACATTTCGCTGACTGTACATAAAGGGACCATATACGGCTTGCTGGGCTCCAATGGGGCCGGCAAAACAACGCTGCTGAAGACGCTCGCCGGCATCTATCGTCCTGAAACAGGGAGTGTCAAGATAGACGGCCAGCCGGTGTTTGAAGCTCCTGAGATGAAGCGCAGACTGATCTTCATGCCGGACAGTCCTTATTTCTTCCCGCAGGCAACTATCAGAAGTATGGCGGCATTCTACCGTTCCATCTATCCGGAATGGAGCCAGAAGAGGTACGAGGAGCTCGGGACGGCGTTCCGGCTGGATACCCGGCGCAAGCTCAGCCGTTTCTCCAAAGGAATGCAGCGCCAAGCCGCCTTCTGGCTGGCCCTCAGCTGCAAGCCGGATGTGCTGATTATGGACGAGCCGATCGACGGGCTGGACCCGGTCATGCGCAGGCAGATCAAGAATCTGTTGTTCCAGGAGGTGGCCGAGCGGGAGCTGACCGTGCTGATCTCCTCGCATAACCTGCGGGAAATCGAAGATCTATGCGACCATGTCGGTATTATGCACGAAGGCCGGATGCTGGTCGAGAAGGATCTGGATGATCTGAAGGCAGACACGCATAAGATCCAGGTGGCTTTCCGCGATGAACGCCATGCGGCGGCGCTGGAGGCCAAGCTGCAGATTCTCCACCAGGAGCAGCGGGGAAGTGTCAGCCTGTATATTGTAAAAGGCGACCGGGAGCGGATCGCCCAGGCTTTTCATGTCTACGAGCCGTATGTGTTCGATCTGCTGCCGCTGACGCTGGAGGAAATCTTTATTTATGAAATGGGGGATGCCGGTTATGACGCGCAGCCGATACTTCTTTAACTGCAGCATTATCCGCCAGAACCTGCGCCAACACGGCTGGATTGGAATTCTATATACACTGGTCCTCTTGTTTGTGTTGCCGCTGGAGATGTTCATGGAGAGCGATCCGCTTGCGGAGCCAAATACAGTAGACAATCTGTTCAATATTGGTGGTGCCGATATCGCGCCGTTCCTTATCGTATTTCCGGTTGTAGCCGGACTGTTCCTGTTCCGTTATCTGCAATCCAAAATGTCTTCCGATCTGTGGCACAGCCTTCCGCTGCGGCGTTCGCATCTGCTGGCTTCCCATACGCTGAGCGGTTTGCTCCTGCTGCTTCTGCCTGTCTGGCTTACGGCTGCTGTTACAGCTATCGTCCGCCCGCTGGACGGCAATATGTATATCTATCATGGAGCTGATGTCTGGGAGTGGTGTCTGGTTATCAGTGTGTTGACGCTGTTTCTGTTTGTATTCACTATCTTTGTCGGCATTTGCACAGGACAGACCATTCTGCAGGGAATAGTGGTCTTCATTCTGTTAATTCTTCCGGCAGCGTTGCTGCAATTTATCGACATGCACTTGAACAGATATTTGTACGGGTATCCGGAAGGGCC
Organism: Paenibacillus sp. IHB B 3415; assembly: GCF_000802655.2. Lineage (NCBI taxonomy): Bacteria > Bacillati > Bacillota > Bacilli > Caryophanales > Paenibacillaceae > Paenibacillus > Paenibacillus sp. IHB B 3415. Next base: position 18,969 of record NZ_JUEI01000047.1, read on the forward strand.
AAGCTTGTGGGGAGCTCAGACTAACTGGGCGCCGTTACTGCGCATTATGGAACTGTCCTATGAGCCTCTTGGCCATAGAGACATATGGATCTATATCCTCTTGTCCGCTGTATTCCTGGTGCTGTCATTCCTGCTGTACCGTAAGCGCCACAGTGAAAAATCCGGGCAGGCGATGGCCTTCACCTACTTCAATCCGCTGTTCAAAGGCGGTGTAATGCTCTGCAGCATGCTGCTGGCGAGCAGCTACTTCGGCAGCATCAAGCAGCAGCCCGGCTGGATCATCGGCAGCGCCATTGCCGGAGGGCTGGTTGGTTACATTGTAGTAGAGATGATTCTCCGTAAAACCTGGCATATTATGACCCGCAAGCTGCCGCTTGAATTCGTGGTGTACAGCGTGCTGCTGGGTCTGCTGCTCTACATTCCCGTGTCGGGGTTAACCGGGTATGAGGACAGGGTGCCACAGGTTGATAAAGTGACTGCGGTATATGCCGGGGGGAATTACGTGTTCTTAACCCAGAATCCACCACAAGGGGTTAACGGCAATAAGGAACCGGAGGAAGAGATTCTATCCACGGATCCGCGGTACATCGAAGCTGTCACTGAGCTGCATCATGCGATTGTTACTTTGAAGCCGGATCCCCGGAATACCCCGAGTTATGATTATACGGGTAACCGGCAGTTCACCCTGGTATACAAGCTGGAGAGCGGGCGGAAGCTGATGCGGACCTACAATGTTCCGGCTAAGGGTTTCGAGCCGGAACTGAAAGCCATAATGGAGAATGCAGACTTTAAGCGCGTGAAATATGTTCTGTCCATGCTGGACCGGAATGTAGACAGCTTCAGACTGAGTAATCTGGATAAGGCGGTCAGTATTTCTGACCGGCAGGAGGTTCAGGAGCTTAAGGAGATTCTGAAGCGGGAAGTGTTGAAAATGTCCTATGAAGATCAGGTTTCCGGTCAGCTTGAGCGGGCATCCGTTCAGTTAGTCAATAAACCGGATTCGACAGGTTATCAGCGCTATTATTCTTATCCGTGGTATCCTTCCTACCATGAATTGGGGGCCTGGCTGGAACAGAAGGGCTATGCTAATAAAGTTAAAGCAACAGCAAAGGACGTATTGTCGGCTGTAATTTTCAAGGATTACAACAAGGATGGAATGGCTTCAGCACTTCGTGGCAGTATTGAACGGCGTTTGAATCTGGCCCGCAACGAGGAACGTACAGTCACAGTTACAGACAAGACACTAATTGATGATATTCTGGAGCACCGTCAGAATGTCACCGGACAAGATGGCAGGTACGTGGTGAAGATAGAGTACAAAATTGGAATGACTAGTTACATCTCAATAGACGAACAAGACGTAACACCAGCGCTAAAGGCACTTCTTCCATAGTCTTCTTGTCTATTGAATTAAACCAATGTCAGATTAATGCCCCCGTATCCGGTGATGTTTCTCGGGCGGGGGCATTTTTCTACCGCATCTATGGGGGAAAGAGAGGATGAGGCTGCTGCATTCAGGATGGATACTCTTGATTCCGCCTGGAGTGGGCCGGGAGAGGGAATGAGGTGCGGATAATGAGGCGCTTGCGTGTCTTAAGCCTCTGCTTGGGTTATGCTTATATAAAGTAAGCATAATGACTCACATGGAGCTGCCGTGTAAGGAGGGAACTTTAATGGAAGAGGTACTGGATCATCTGGATCATGGACTGCAGATCGTCTTCATAGGATTTAACCCCAGCATCCGTTCCGGAGAACTGGGTCACCACTATGCCAATCCGCGCAATAATTTCTGGCGCATCCTGCATAAGTCCGGTCTGACGCCGCGGCTGTATGATGCCTCGGAGGACGGCGAATTGCTGAAGCTGGGCTACGGGTTCACTAACATTGTCGCCCGCCCCACGGTAGGCGCTGAAGATATCACCCGGGAGGAATACACGCAGGGCCGGGAGCTGCTCCGGGCCAAGCTGGAGCAATACCGTCCGGAGATCGCCTGCTTTGTCGGCAAAGGCGTGTACACGGAATTCAGCCGCAGAACCAAAGCCGGCTGGGGATTTCAGGAGGGTGTGACTCCGGTGGTGGATGGAGTGCGGGAGTTTGTCGCGCCTTCGTCCAGCGGGCTCGTCCGTATGCCAATGCCGGAGATCGTGGATATTTACCGGCGTCTGCATGATTTTACGGAAGAGAAGGAGACTTGAGGCTCGGGGCTGTCCCGTCACAAGCACTGTTGTAGTTTGCGGACGCTGCTATTGGTGCGAATGCTGCTAATAGTGAATGGTGCGAATGCTTACGAATGCTTACGAATGCTTACGAATGCTACGAATGCTACGAACGCTGCTAATGTGATGCGCTATAAGGCAGTATTCTAGCTCCAATTCTAGCTCCAATGTTACTGGCAGTTCCAACTTGACCGGCAGTTGCTCTCTGCTTGCGGACAACAGATTCGTTATTTCGCTCGAAACAGGCCGCGTAGCACGCTTGCGGACACAGGAGACCTTATGTTTGGGAAACCCGGCTGAAATAGACTATACACAAGCTGATAAGCGCAGCTGTGTCCGTAACGAACAGAAAAGGGGTCATTTGCAGAGAATAAGGGCTCTTGAGTCCGCATGGATTACAGTTGGTCTGGAGCTTCAGCTTAGTGTGGGACTTCGGGTGGGTCTGAGTTTCAATCAAACGTAGTGTTTCAGCTGGCAGTGAACTGCACATAAAACAAAAGCCCCCTCAGCTCAAAGGCTTAAGGGGGCTTAACTAGTTAGATCTGAATCAGCAGCAGAATGATTGATGATAACGACAGGCAGACGCTGACCAGATACAGCACAGCGACGACCTGCTTTTGGTTCAGGCCGGCTTTGAGCAGGCGGTAATGAACCTGGGTGGCGTCGGCCTGATAGATGGCCTGCCCCTTGAGGAACCTTTTGACGACAACAAAAATATTATCGAAGATCGGCACGCCGAGCGCAAGAATCGGGATGCACAGCGACAGCACCGTTGCCTGCTTGAAGGCACCGTCGAGCGCAATCACGGCCAGAATGAAGCCGAGGAAGGTGGCGCCGGCGTCACCCATGAAGATTTTGGCGGGAGCCTTGTTGAAGCGCAGATACGCCACGGTAACACCGATCAGCGACATCGCCATGATGGCCGACGAGGATTGTCCCATGGTAATGGCGACTACGAACAGGGTTACTGCCGATATCGCCGTCAGTCCTCCGGCCAGACCATCCATGCCGTCAGAGAAATTAATCACCGTGGTGACGCCGAAGATCCAGATAATCGTCAGCAGGAACTGCAGAATGAACGGCAGTGAGATATAATCTCCTGAGAAGGGATTGATGAATCCCGTGAAGGCATTGCCTGAGAAAAAGACGAGAATCGCTGCGGCGATCTGAACAATGAATTTCGGAAGCGCCGGGAAGTCCTTGCCTTTGGTTTTGTACCAGTCATCAATGGTTCCTATAGTCAGCAGCAGCACGCCGCCGATGAACAGGGCCAGCGTCTCCAGTGAGAAGTCCCGGGCAAACAGCAGATATGTAATAAAGAAGCCTACGAATATGGCATAGCTGGCCGTGAGCGGAATCGGCTCCCTATGTATTTTGCGTTCTACATCTTCCCTGGGCCTGTCCACAAAATCAAGCCGGAAAGCGAGCTTACCAAGAGGGGGAATCAGCAGATAAACGATAAAAAATGACACGAGAAACGCTAAAACGTATAAAATGACAATCACCCCGTTGATTTATTTAAAATATAAGAACATATAGGTTTCACACGATAACTTATCCTTCTATTTCTCGCTGAAACGCTACCATCCTTAAAAAAAGGACGGCAAAGCCGTTTCTGCTTGGGCTGGTCTGTCCTAAATTATATCGCAGAAGGTTATACGTTGTCGAACCGGCAAACGAGATGGAGGGAATTATTTTGAAATACGAGTGTATTTTATTTGATGCTGATGATACGCTGTTTGATTACGGTATGGCGGAGAGCCATGCCTTGTACCACGCCTTTGCCCATTTTGGCCTGCCGACAGGGGCAGAGGACTATGCGGCCAGCTACAAAGCAATTAACCATTCGCTGTGGAAGGATTTCGAGCAGGGGCGGATTACCTCGGCCGCGCTGCGGGTGGAGCGGTTCAACCGGCTGTTTGCCGCACATCACCTTGAGCTTAAGCCGGATGAATTCAGCGAAGCTTATCTGCGGTTCCTCGGTGAAGGCACGTTCCTGATTCAAGGTGCGATAGAGCTATGCGGAGAGCTTGCCGGATGCAGGCTGGCCATTATTACCAACGGAATCAAGGATGTACAGCAATCCAGAATCAAGGGTTCGCCGCTGAGCGAGGTGTTCGAGGCGATTATTATCTCTGAGGAGACCGGGTATCAGAAGCCGGAGACGGGGATCTTTGACTATGCCTTTGAGCGGCTTAAGATTACCGATAAAAGTAAGGTGCTGATTGTTGGTGACTCCCTGACCTCGGATATCCAGGGCGGGATCAATTATGGCATCGATACCTGCTGGTTCAATCCGCTGGAGAAGCCGGGAGATCCGGATGTGCTGCCTACCTATGAAATCCGCAGTTTACATGAGCTGCTGGAGATTGTGCGCTAGGGCCAAGTTTGTGGCAGGCGGGTGAAGTGGAGCGCCAATCTCTCTTGAACTTGGCTTCCGGGAGGTTGAAAGATCATCCCCTGTGTTAAATATATAAGGACGCTATATTCATCCTATATTGATAACAACACACGGGAGAGGATTACTATGAACAAAAAATGGCTGATTGCCGCCGTTGTCACCGGACTTACGGTAACCGGCTCGGCAGGAGTCTACGCAGGCGCCAAGCTGCAGCAGATCAAAGCCTATCTCAACCACAGTCTCGGGATTGTGGTGGATGGCACTCCTTACTGGCTGAAGGACGGCAACGGCAAAACTCTAACGCCAATCACCTACGAAGGCACCACTTACCTGCCCATCCGTTCGATCGCGGATGCGCTGGATGTGCCGATAACTTATGATGCCGCGAATTATAAAGTGCGGATCGGTACCGGCAGCGAGGTCACTCCTTCACCGGGAACCTCTGCCGGCGGCGGGACTACAGCTCCGGTAGAGAGTACTGCCCGGCCGGTTAATCTGCCGAAGGATTTCCCGATTCCAGCCGATGCCCTGATTGCGACTACCCTTGATACGGATGCAAACGGTGTGAAAAAGGTAGCCTTCAGCTACTCCACAGAGGAAACGCTGGACATGATGGGATTCGTATACAGTGAATATGTGCGGATTAAGCGGCTCGATAATGCCTCTGAGACTGTAACCGCCAGCACGGTCAAAATTACTGGCAGACTCGGCGGTACGAGTCCGGTATCGATCACTGGTAAAGCTTCGACTGCCCGGCCGGGCTTCAATATCTTCACCGTTACCTGGTCAGAGAGCTGACGGAGTAAGTATGCCGTCACACAGCCGTATACAGACCAAAAACTCCGGACCGCTTGTCGGCCCGGAGTTTTTGCTGGGATGCTGCATATTCAGGCGGTGCCTGGTACACGGACTTCTGCACGCGGAGACCCTGATTGTCTGCTGTCCGTGGGTCCTCTAAGCAGGATAGATGCTGAGTCCACAAGCCGGGCAGGCGCCTTAAGCCTGCTGCCGGGTATCCAGCGGCTTCAAATGGGCTTCGATCTGTTCGCGTTTCGACTCCAGGAACGGCGGCAGGGCCAAGGCTTCGCCCAGATGCTCCACCTCTTCATCGGTGGCGAAGCCCGGACCATCCGTAGCCAGCTCGAACAGGATTCCGTTAGGCTCGCGGAAATACAGTGAGCGGAAGTAGAAGCGGTCGACGAATCCTGAATTGGGCAGCTGTACGGTGCGGATACGTTCGATCCACAGCTTGAGCTCTTCTTCGTTATCCACGCGGAAGGCGACATGATGCACACCGCCCCGTCCGAGGCGCTCCTGCGGCAGATCCTTGCGTTCCTCCAGATGGATCTCGGTGCCGGACCCGCCTTCTCCGGTCTCGAAAACGATGACCTCCGGCTGTCCGGTTACCGGCGAAGGATAAGTGCCTGCGCGGCGGAAGCCGAGCAGATCTTCCAGAATCAGTGCCGTATGTTCGGCTGTCTCCACTGTGAGATGTGCCGGGCCCAGTCCAACAATGGCATATTCCGCCGGAACGGGGCTCTTGTCCCAGGGCTTGCCGCCGGCCATGCCCTGATTATGCTCATCCGAGACGAGGATGAGGCGCTGTCCCTCGTGGTCGGTGAAGGCCAGCGTCTTGCGGCCGCCGCGTTCGGTAATCTCATCGTGCTCTACACCAAACACCGTGAACCGCTGGGTCCAGAAGAGCAGCGCATCATCACTTGGTACACGGAGTGAAAGTGCAGAGATGCTGTTGTTGCCGTCGCGGTTGCGGCCGGCGTTCGGCAGCTCGAAGAAGGTAAGCTCCGTACCCGGATTCCCGGTCTCATCACCATAGAACAGGTGATAGACAGAGACATCATCCTGGTTTACTGTTTTTTTGATCAGGCGGAGTCCGAGCACTTCTGTATAGAATTTGTAGTTTTCCGGTGCTTTGGCTGTAATGGCGGATACATGATGAAGCCCTTTTAATGTTAAACTCATGGGAAGACCTCCTAATAAAGTTTTGCCGCTGCGAAAGCAGCAGCTATAATTTTGTGACCTTAAGCGGATGTATTTGAACGTGCCGGATACTTAATGAGTATTTTTAAGTTACTATAATTTTAATAGTTAATAAGAATAAATGCAAGATGTATTTTGTAATCCTATTTAGTATCCGAGAAAGCGGGGTTAAACATGCATACCCAATCAAGTCTGCTGCGGCAGCTGGAGAACCTGCGAATCGATCCGCGCGGAACGCTGCTGGTCCATTCCTCCTATAAAAGCATAGGTGAAGTAGAAGGTGGGGCAGACACCGTTCTGGATGCGCTCTCCGAATATATGAAGGAAGGGCTGCTTGTCCTGCCGGCGCATACCTGGTCATATATTAACGGGTCGAATCCGAGGTTCTCTGTTCTGGAGTCGCCCGTCTGCGTCGGCATCCTGCCGGAGCTGTTCCGGAAGCGGCCGGGTGTAATCCGCTCCTGGCATCCGACCCACTCTGTAGCTGCGCTTGGAGCGGACGCGGCGGTCTTCACTGCCGGAGACCAGCGCTGGGATACGCCCTGCGCGCGCGGCTCGGTCTACGGCAAGCTGCTGGACCGCAAGGCAGAGATTATGCTGCTGGGTGTGGATCTGCGGAGAAATACCTTCATCCACGGAATTGAAGAGTGGGTGGATATCCCCGGCAGAATGACGGACGGGCATGAACTGCTCTACACTGTGACACCGGAAGGGGAGGAAATCGCTGTTCCTTCACGCAGACATTCCGGGCTGTCCTGGTCGCAGCATTTCTGGAAAGTGGAGCCTGTGCTGGAGGAAGGCGGCGCTCTGCGCCGGGGGAGCTTCGGGGATGCCGGGGTCATTATCTGCGGAACCGTGGAGACCACGGATATCCTGAGCCGCATGCTGGCGGACAATCCGGATTTGTTCTCGGACAATGAACCGCTAAGCGGAGGGGATGTGCCTGAAGCATTACCTAAGACGAAGCCCGGAATTCCGCAGCACCGGCCAGCCCGGGAGAGCCCCCGCCCTTAATCCGGCACCGGGTATCTGTTCATTCTGGCAAGGCTCTATCAATGTATGGTATATTATTCTCACAAAAAACAAAGTAAGGAGATTGGAAATGACAAAAACTTTGATCTTTGGACACAAAAACCCGGATACTGATACCATCTGTTCAGCAATTGCTTATGCAGCACTCAAGAAGGAACTGGGCTGGGATGCCGAGCCGGTCCGGTTGGGAGAAGTCAGTGGAGAAACCCAATATGCGCTTGATCACTTCGGGGTACCGGCACCGCGCCTGGTGGAGAATGTTGCAGCAGAAGCGAAGCAGGTTATTCTCGTTGACCATAACGAACGCCAGCAAAGTGCGAATGATATCGATCAGGTCCGTGTGGTTGAAGTTATCGACCATCACCGGATTGCCAACTTTGAAACTGCACATCCGCTGTACTATCGTGCAGAGCCTGTAGGCTGTACTGCAACAATCCTGAACAAGCTGTACAAAGAGAATGGTGTAGCCATTCCGAAGGACATCGCCGGTCTGATGCTCTCCGCTATCATTTCCGACTCCCTGCTGTTCAAATCGCCGACCTGCACGGATGAGGATGTTGCCGCTGCCCGTGAGCTGGCTGACATTGCTGGTGTAGACGCTGACAGCTATGGCCTTGCCATGCTCAAAGCGGGTGCCGACCTAAGCGACAAGAGTATTGCCCAGCTGATCTCCCTGGATGCCAAGGAATTCAAAATGGGTGAATACAAAGTGGAGATCGCCCAGGTCAATGCCGTAGATGTGAACGATGTGCTCTCCAAGCAGGCAGAGCTGGAAACAGCCCTTACCGCGATTATCGACGACAAGGGACTTGATCTGTTCCTGTTCGTAGTTACCGATATCCTGAACAACGATTCGGTTGGACTGGCTCTGGGCCGCGTGGCCGGTGCCGTGGAGCAGGCTTACAATGTGAAGCTGGACGACAACAAAGCTGTGCTGAAAGGTGTAGTTTCCCGCAAATCACAGATCGTACCGGTGCTGACCGAAACGATTGCCAAGCTGTAACAGGCACGTCAGGAACTCATCCGGAACAGTGAATTATCCATAATTTTACATAAAGCCGGCTGCAGCATTCTTAACAGGATGAAGCAACCGGTTTTATTTTACAATCTAGAGCAACTCCTTCCGGTTTGGCGGGTATAAATTGCATAGGAATATTTGAGGGGGACGGAAATGATGGGGAAGATGCGTAAGCTGGCGGTTTCCACACTTGGGCTGATGATTATCTCAGGAGGGACTTTGCTGTATGCTGCTGCGGGCAAAACGGATCTCTCTGTATACATAAATAACGTGCTTCAAAAGCAGCCGGGGATATCATCGGAAGGCCAGACCTATGTGCCGCTGGACCAGCTTCCTGACAATATGCATGCGATCCTGTCTCTGGACGAGTCGGCGGGGACGGTCCGTATCTATAAGCCCAATGTGAACACGGTGCTGCTTGATGAAAAGGGTACTATTTTCGGAAAAGTAAGAACCGCGTCCAGCAGTACATTCTACACCCTGGTGCAGGTGGATCAGCTGAGAACGGATGTTTCCGATTTGAAAATAACAATTACTGACCCGGCCGGCAAAACGGATACCGTGGACAATCAGCAGATTACGGAGAAGAAGGAGAGCTTCTGGTTCAAGTCGGCGGCGTATAATTACACCTTCACGGAGAAGGGCAGCTATACGATCCAAGTCTATTTGAAAGACACTGCATCCAAGAAATGGTTCATCGTTTCCGAACTGCAGATATCGACCACTTAAGGTCTTCATCATGAAGGAGGAGCGGGGAATATGGCAAAAACACGAAACAGCGGAGCTCCCCAATATAAGTCGTTTGGTCTTGTGCTGCAGGCACTAGTGATTCTCGCGAAAAAAGGAAGTACCTGTTCCAGCTGCGAAATCGCCGAATTGCTGTCGTCCGAAGCCACACTGTTGAGGCGCATTATGGCTAATCTGACCCGTGAGCGGATTCTGGTGACCCGCGAGGGTCGTGACGGAGGGTATTTGCTTAACCGGGCGCCGGAAGATTTGACACTTGCGGAGATCTATCAGGCTATGGAGGCGGGAGAAGGACGCAATCATGCGCATGATGATACGGTGTGTGCGAACGCCTTGGGGACACCAATGAAGGGGGCCTTTTGCGAATTACTGGAAGAGCTGGACCAGAGTGCGCTAAGGGTTCTGGAACGTTATACGCTGGCCGATATGGTGCGCAAAACGGAAGATTGACAGGGTGCTTTTTTTTGAATTATACTGTGCGTAATATTATACAGTTAAACGCTGGCGCTAGAATACAGCGGTTGATGAAGTGCTAATTTGGATCAGGAAGAGGAGGATGAGCGTATGTCAGCAGAACTGAAGGTAGAACAGGAATTCGGCAAGGTGATTCGCGATAGGCATTCTGTGCGGAAATACGATCCATCCTGGACAATATCCGATGCGGAGATTAAGGAGATCCTCGAAGAGGCGATTCTGGCCCCGTCTTCGTCCAATCTGCAGCCTTGGCGGTTCATTGTTATTACCGACCCGGACGTGAAGGCACAGCTCCTGCCGATCGCCCATAACCAGGCACAGATTACCGAAGCCTCTGCAACGATAGCCGTGCTTGGTGATCTGGAGGCTTACCGCAATGCGGAGACCATCTATCAGTACGCAGAAGCAGCGGGCTATGTCACAGCAGAAATAGGTGCAGCTATGGCCAAAAGAAGCTATGACGGCTATTCGGGCATGCCTGCTGAGAAGCTGAAGGAGATTGCTCTGATTGATGGCGGGCTGATCTCCATGCAGCTTATGCTGGCAGCCAAAGCGAGAGGTTATGATACCGTGCCTATGGGCGGATTTGTGCACGACAGCTTCAAGGAGCTGTTCGGGATTACGGGGCGTTATGTGCCAGTGATGCTCATTGCACTGGGCAAGGCAGCAGTAGAAGGACGGCCGACAGCCAGACTTCCGCTGGAAGCAGTTGCGCAATGGAACGCTTTTCAGGCCTAATTCTGAAGGATTAAGCTTCACACTATACTACTGTACCTGCTGTCTTCTGAAGAAACGGATGCCGCCCCAAGGGCTGGTGCCCGTTTCTTCTTGTTTGCGGAGCTTTCTGCTACACTGAAGGTATGCAAGACCCTGAACTTCATTAAGACAGACCATAACAGCCTTTAGGAGGAGATCACAATGATTACAGTATATCCTGCAGAGTCTGCACACCGGTTCGATCACGGCTGGCTGAAGGGCAGTCATGTCTTCTCGTTTGGCGATTTCTATGATCCTGACAATACAGCCTTCGGCCCGATGCGGGTCTGCAACGACGATACCATCTCTCCGGGAAGAGGCTTTGGTGCCCACCCGCACAGTGATATGGAGATCGTCTCCATTGTGCTGTCCGGCGTGCTGCGCCATGAGGATAACCTGGGCAATGTGGCGGAGACTTCTTTTGGCGGCATTCAGCGGATGTCAGCCGGAACGGGAGCCATTCATACGGAGCATAACCCTTCTGACAGCGAGCCGGTGCGGCTGCTGCAGTTGTGGTTCATGCCGCGTACCCGGGGAACGGCTCCTTCCTATGCAACAGGCCGCTTCGATCCGGCGAAGCTGGATGGAAGACTGCTTCCGGTAGTGGCGGCTGAAGCCTCGCCGGAGGTCGTCGGCATTGCCCAGGATATGACCATCTATCTGGGCAGAACGCAGGCAGGCGGATTGCTTGATTTCCGGCAGGAGCCGGGCCGGCGGGTCTTCGTCTATTTAATCGGGGGACAAATTACGCTGAACGGGGACGCTGTGCTGAGGCCGGGAGATTCTGCCCGGATTGAAGGGGTGAGCCATTTGGAGCTGCAGGCAGACGGGGATACGCTTGTCATGCTGATTGATCTGCCTTAAATAAGGCGTAAACCTAAATGTGGAGGAGGAATCCTTGATGGCAGAGCAGGAAAGAGTACTGGTGAAGCATTCCGTAACAGGGCGTATGCTGATCAGCAGTACAGATGGCATAGGCTATACCTTTGATGAGCAGGGCGGGCTAACCGTGATTACCCTAACCGGAGTTCCGGCTGACAAGGGTGCGGCAGTTGCTGAACTCAAGGCTGAGCTGAATGTATTCCGTTTCGAGGAACCGGATGGCGGACCAGTGATTAAGCACTGGTATTATGTAGGTGATCATCCTGTAGTATATGATGCGGCCACGGGCCGTCTGACGATAGCTGTGCAATCCGAGATCGAATACCGGCCGGACCAATACTGGGAATAAAGCTGCAAAGACATCAATCTGACTCTCTAACGCTTCGCGTGAGGTTGATGTCTGTTTCTTGCTGGGTTTTGCTGAAAAAAGCTGAAAATGGGACAAAAGATATTGACAACATGTCCTGAAAGGTCTAGCTTTGTTATGAAACGTAACATGTACATAAAGTGGAGACAGGAGAAATGAATCTAATGGAATTGTTTGCGGCAATGGAGCGGGACGACTACGAGGAAGTGCTGTTTTGTCAGGATAAGGCATCAGGCTTGAAGGCAATCATTGCTATTCATGACACAACACTGGGTCCCGCACTGGGTGGAACGAGAATGTGGACCTATGCTACAGAGGAAGAGGCGGTTGTGGACGCTCTTCGGCTGGCCAAGGGCATGACGTATAAGAATGCGGTTGCCGGGCTGAATCTGGGGGGCGGCAAGACGGTGATTATCGGGGATCCCAAAAAAGATAAAAATGAGGCGATGTTCCGCGCCTTCGGCAGATACATACAGGGCTTGAACGGCCGTTATATTACAGCCGAGGATGTAGGCACTACGGAAGAGGATATGGACATCATCCATCAGGAGACGGATTTCGTCACCGGCATCTCGGCTACCTACGGTTCATCCGGCAACCCTTCACCGGCTACAGCTTTCGGGGTATACCGGGGAATGAAGGCAGCGGCGAAGGCGGCATTCGGCAGTGACTCACTGACCGGCAGAACCGTTGCCGTGCAGGGTGTCGGCAATGTATCCTTCACGCTGTGCAAATATCTTCACGAGGAGGGTGCACGCCTGATCGTCACAGATATTAATAAGCAGGCTGTCAGCCGGGCAGTAGAGGCTTACGGGGCTACAGCGGTGGACCCGGGCGAGATTACTCAGGCGGATTGTGACATCTACGCGCCGTGCGCACTTGGTGCCACCATTAATGATGAATCCCTGCCGCTGCTGAGAGCCAAGGTTGTGGCAGGAGCCGCTAATAATCAGCTTAAAGAACCGCGCCACGGGGATGCCCTGCATGAGATGGGGATTGTCTACGCCCCGGACTATGTCATTAATGCCGGCGGCGTAATCAATATCGCCGACGAGATGAACGGCTATAACAAGGAACGGGCGTTCAAGCAAATCGCCAAAATCTACGACAGCATCACCCGCGTGCTGGAAATCTCCCAACTGAGCGGAATTCCAGCTTATGCTGCAGCGGATCAGCTCGCAGAGGAGCGGATCTCGCTGCTGCGTAACAGCCGCAGTACCTTCCTGCGCAACGGGCAGCATGCCCTTAGCAGAAGATAAGGTGAGCAGCCGGGGCGGGAGCGGTGATCCCGCTGCATAATCCGGGCAGCATTGAATCTGTACATGAACGGCCCTGTTCCGCTAATCGGCGGTGAACAGGGCCCGGGGCGGGAGCGGTGATCCCGCTGCATAATCCGGGCAGCATTGAATCTGTACATGAACGGCCCTGTTCCGCTAATCGGCGGTGAACAGGGCCGTTTCTTTGGATGTGTAGCAGATCATTCGACAATTCGTTTGCTATTTCATGCAGGATAGTGAGAAATGTAGCAGTAGCCGGCTTGGATAATAAGGAAAATAGAACCAGGGAAGATCTTGCAGGATTGAAAGGTGGAGACACATGGCAGCGGTGAATATGAATGCGGCAATGAATTACGGAAGCAGGGAGTCTTACTTTGACGGGACACTTATCGAGTATATTGGCTGGTGCCTGGCAGGCTGGCTGGTTACGGTCTGCACCCTCGGAATTTGCTATCCTTGGTCTGTGGTGATGATCTACCGCTGGAAGGTGGAGCATACCGTAGTTAACGGGCAGCGTCTGCGGTTTGACGGCAGTGCCGTAAGCTTGTTCGGACAATGGATCAAGTGGTTCCTGCTGTCATTAATAACGCTAGGCATCTACAGCTTCTGGGTAAGAATTAAGCTGGAGCAGTGGAGAACGAAGAATACTCATTTCCAATAATCTGCCGCATGATTTAAGAATACTTATTATAGGCCAAGAGCCATCGTCCGTAACCGGAGGATGGCTCTTGCTTTGCTCTACTTGGTACTTCCGCTGCTGTAAGGGCGGCAGCGGAGTACGGGATAAATAGCGGTTATTGCACCTTTTGCGGCTCCGGATAGGTTACGCCAAGAGTATCGACCGTTACCTTCTTCATCACCGGCGGCTGTTCAGGGCGGTCATTAGCATCACGCGGCAGATTGACGATATCCTGCACGGCTTCCAGTCCTTCGGTAACCTTGCCGAAAGCGGCATAGCTGCCGTCAAGGCTCGGATACGCGGCGGCCATAATGAAGAACTGCGAGCCTCCCGAGTTCACATCCTGGCTTCTGGCCATGGATAGAACGCCTTCTGTATGCAGCAGATTATTGGTGAATCCATTGGCGGAGAACTCTCCGGCGATGCTGTAGTCCGGACCGCCCATACCTGTACCGTCCGGGTCGCCGCCCTGAATCATGAAGCCGGGAATGACCCGGTGGAAGATGGTTCCGTCATAGAAGCCCTTCTGGATCAGCGAAATGAAGTTGTTGACCGTGCCCGGGGCAACCTCGGGATACAGCTCAGCCTTAATAATGGCGCCGTTATCCATTTCAATTGTAACCACCGGATGGCTGGCTGTGGCTGAAGGTACGCCTTCCGTAGCTGCAGCAGCATTATCCTGTGGCGCCGTAGTAGCCTCGCTGCCTGCGGTAGTACTGTTTCCATTTCCGGATGCAGCATTATTGTTTACTGGTTTGTTGCCGCAGCCCGCCAGAATCACGAGCATCAGACACATCACCGCCAGCAGGATGACGGGTTTTCTAGTAGTAAGCTTCACGTACAAATCTCTCCTTTTATCTTTGAATAATAGGGTGCAGTCTCCCTTGTATCATACCTTCTTTGTCCCGCTTCATGCAAAGCCTGCCCCTCCGGCCGGGATTGGCACATTCTTCAAAGAGGGGTAGAATGGGAGAAGTGCTTCCAAAAAAACGCAGAAGGGATGTGTGCAGCATGAGTTTTTCATGGAAGCGGAACCTGATCGTGCTCTGGGTAGGGGTTTTCTTTTGCAGTACGGCATATTCGATCTCGATTCCGTTCCTCTCAATTTTTCTTAGCGACCAGTTAGGTGTTACAAGCCATTTGGAGATCTGGTCGGGGGTCAGCTTCGGCATTACGTTTCTGGCCAGCGCGCTAATCTCGCCTTATTGGGGTTCACTTGCCGACAAATACGGCCGCAAGCCGATGCTTATCCGTTCGGGCTTCAGCCTGGCGGCCCTGTATCTGATTAATTTCTTCGTGCATGATCCTTATGTATTCTTGGTCGTGCGGATTCTCCAGGGACTGCTCGCAGGGTTCGTTCCGGCAGCAATTGCTATGGTAGCGACCAACACACCGGAGGATAAGACAGGCTATGCGCTTAGCATCATGTCTACAGCCGGAGCCACCGGCAGCATCATCGGGCCGCTCATCGGCGGCGTAGTCAGCTATTATTCCAGCAACCGCATTGCGTTCCTGTTCTCGGCTGTTATTGTGCTGGTCTCCGCGCTGATCGCTACCTTCTTCGCCAAGGAAGAGAACTTCGACCGTTCTGCCCCGCGTTCCAGGGTAAGGGATGATATCCGGGAAGCCGGCCAGAACCGGGCATTTATCACCCTGCTTCTGCTTGCGGGCATCAGTACCTTCTCCGTCATGATTCTGGAGCCGCTGCTGCCGATCTATCTGCTGGACATGGGGATTTCGCGCAGCAGCGCCTCGCTTAGCTCCGGAATCGTTTTCTCAGCAGTCGGCATCGCTACCGTAATTATGGCACCGCAGTGGGGAAGAATCGGCAGCCGCAAAGGCTATGGCTTTATTCTCTTCATCGGCCTGATTGGCGGAGGCATCGGGAATATTCTGCAGTATTTTGTATCAGGTTATGTAGAGTTTGCTATTCTGCGGTTTGCCTACGGCCTGTTCTATGCGGGTGTGCTCCCGTCAGTCAATGCGATGATTGTCCAGGTCATCGAACCGGGCTTCCGCGGACGGGCCTTCGGCCTGAATCAGGCGGCCAGCCAGCTGGCAACGATGGCGGGCCCGATTATCGGCGGTCTGCTCGGAGCCTTCCTGCCGATCCGCTGGGTATTTGTCATTAACGGCGTCATGCTGCTTGTAGCGGCTGTGCTCGTGAAGACCCACAAGCTGGAATCGAAGGTGAATGCTGCCCACGCGGGAATCCAGGTGACACCCTGAGAATGAACTGCCGCCGTTTCTACTTGTGAAGCTCTTTGACGGCGGCCAGCGTCGTCCCTTCAGGAACAGGGAGCAGTGCGCTTTTGGAGATGCCGATGAGCTGGGAACTGTAGATGCCGCTGTGTCCGGAGAACAGATAGCTGATTACGCAGGCGATGAACATGTATACCGCTCCGCCGGAGCCAAACAGCTCAATGCCCATAATGAAGCAGGCGATCGGTGTATTGACCGCTCCGCAGAAAACGGCGATGAAGCCGAGCGAAGCCAGGAAAGGTCCATAGAGATGAAGCACGCCGGCCAGACTGTTCCCCAGAGTAGCTCCGATGGCAAATAGCGGGGTCACTTCACCGCCCTGAAATCCTGTGCCCAGGGTGAAGGCTGTGAAGACCAGCTTCCACAGAAAGGCGAAAGGATGTACATCCTCCGTAAAAGAACCGCTGATTAGCGGAATCCCGAGGCCCAGATAATCCCGTGTACCGGCAATGTACACCAGGGCGATAATGATGAGACCGCCGGTGGCGCTTTTGAGCATAGGGTTACGGATTATGGCTGTGAAGGTCCGCTTCAGATAATGAGTAAGCTCGCTGAACAGCAGGCTGACCAGACCGAACACAATGGACGCGGCAATCACTTTGACCAGCACCAGCGCATCCATTCCGGGGAAAGCATCCACCTGATAATGGATGTGGTGCACGCCCCACAAGCGGGAAGCGACAAGATCACCAGTGAAGCTGGCAACGAAACAGGGCAGCAGTGCCTTGTGGCTGATCAGGCCGATGGCGATAACCTCCAGACCGAAGACCGTTCCGGCCAGCGGGGTCCCGAAGATCGAGCCGAAACCGCCGCTGATTCCGCACATGAGCAGGATTTTGCGGTCCAGGGAGTTGATCCGGAGCCATCTTCCCAGCGCATCGGCCAGACTGCCGCCCATTTGCACAGCCGTTCCCTCACGCCCGGCAGAACCTCCGAAGAGATGGGTAATCAGTGTCCCGATAAGGACCAGAGGCGCCATCCGCAGCGGAATAGCTTCATCTCCCTGCTGAATCTGCTCTAGAATCAGATTGTTTCCCTTCCCGCTGGTTTTGCCGAACCGCATATACATACCGCTCACCAGAGCGCCCCCCACAGGCAGCAGGAACAGCAGCCAGCCATGCTCCAGCCGGACCCTGGTTACGGCATCCAGGCTTTTCAGGAAAATAGCCGAAGCACTCCCCGACAATAGTCCCACCATTCCCCCCAGCACCACCCATTTCACAAATGTACTCCAAAGAGCGAGCTGGCTCTGCCGCCCTGCAAGCTCCACCCACCGTGCATACTTCCTCTTCATCCTGCTATGCCCCCATATCCCGAGTCTACTCCCTGAAAATAAACAGACTCCTACCAGCAGTGATCACTGGTAGGAGTCATTAGTCCCGAAGGACGGTTATGGCGAACTCCATCGCCGTATTGAATGCAATTATAGTAAGTTTATTTCGTTCAAAAGTCAATACGGTTAAGCCGCTTATTCCTCTTCGCCGCTCGAGCCATTCAGCACATCGGTACCGGGCATAGCATCGGGGTCCGGGGAGACCGGGTCAATGGCGCTTCCGGGCTCAAGATCGTCGGCATCCGGAATATCCTCCAGCGGAAGCTCTTCCTCTTCTTCCAGCAGCTCATCCTCATCCGTATAATCAATTACATTGCCGGTCAGGCCTGCCGCGCCGGCAGCGTACAGTGCATCCGATTCCAGAAGCTCGTCCCGTTCCGGCGCCGGAGTCCCTGGCGGAGGGGGATTCCGGTCTGCACGCGGGCCCAGCCCGGAATCCGGCACATTCAGTCCGATGTCGGCAGCCAGAATATTATCGCCGACCAGTGCCGGATCGGAACCGTCGTCCACTACACCGTCGAAATCAATGGGTGTGAAATTTGCGGGATCGTGGCTGGCCAGAGCAGATTCAAGCGGCCGGTTCCCGGCGGTGTCTACTTCATCACTTGGACTTTGTTCGGTAATCGTGCCGAGCGGACGCAATTCTTCCAGCGGAATATCCTGTTCCGGGGAAATGCCGCCCATTTTGGTATAACGCTCGTACACAAAGTCGGCTTCGGTCTTATTGAATTCATTGCCCATTGCTGTTCAGCTCCCTTTATTTTAAGTCTGCCCCTCTTTGGGGACAGCATGATTAACCGCCGCTTTCTGATCCTTGTCCGGAAGTGCGCCGGGATAGGTGCCTTCCTGGAACAGTCCGGATTCTTCATCAATATCCCGCTCGGTTACCAGGTCCTCACGGTCTTGTTCTTCACCATCAGCAGGTTTCTTATGAGTGTCCATCGCGAGCCTCCTTTACCTATAGTAATTGTATACCCTTTAAACCGGCGGCGAATCTGTTCGGCAGCCAGGCAGCCATTCTGTTAATATATTCATTCCTCCCGTGGAATAACCACAATTAACACGTAATTATTAGAATGCATACGCTTCACAAGCTAACTTATCTTTCTATTTTTCGAGGTTTTTTGCAGGATAAGGCAGGTATAGTGCGAACGTTGTCGAAAATAAGAATCATATGAACTACGTAAATACAACTAAGGATTCACTGGGGTGCCACAATGAAGTTGCCTTCAACCAAAACAGCAGCCGCACTAATTATGCTGCTGCTCGTAATTGCCATAATCCCGGTTGGCATTGCCATGGAATGGGGCGGACATAAGGAAGTAGCCCTCCCGGCATGGCAGCTTAAATGGGAACATGCAGCTATACATGATATTCAGGAGGCGATGGCTGCTCCTTCCGGGGAGTGGAGGACTGTACAGGCGCGGGCAGACAGGCCGCAACCGCCTGCAGGTGCAGATTCAGTCTGGCTGCGGTTTTCTTTGCCGCGGACAGAGGCGAATTCAGCACTCCTGATCGACAAAGTATACGGTGACAGCCTTAAGGTATATATAGACCGCCGGCTCATCTATGATTCCAGTGAGGTGATCAATTACAGCGGCAACAAGGTGCTAATTCCGCTATCCGGGGAGGACAGTGCCAAGCAGCTGTATCTATGGAGTGCCGGCGGAGGCAGAGATTTCGGCATCGGGGGAAAGGTCAGGGTAGGCAGCTATGACAAGCTGCTGTCTTTCTATGTGAAGCAGGATCTGGTGGATATTGTCATTGGAGCGGCGCTGATATTTATGGGCGGAGCGCTGATGATCTGTCTGTTCTTCCTTAAACCGGAATTTTTCTCGGGCGGAATTTTTCTGATTCTGGTCGTTATATCCTTAGGCGTGCTGCTGATTACGTATTCCCCGTTTCTGCGGCTGATCGTGAACAGCCAGGAGCGGCTTACGGGAATCTGCTTCGATCTGGCGCTCTTCACACTTCTGCCGGCGTTTACGATCTACTTTGAACAATTATTTGGACCCGGCAAGCGGGGGTATACCACCCGGCTGCGCAATTTTCAGCTGGCTTACTCCTTGTTCTGCCTGGGTGCGCTTGCTCTGAATGCCGTGCTCTCTTTCCGGCTTGACTACCTGTACTCCTTCCTGACCATCAATGTGACAGGTGTGCTGATTATGGCGCAGTTTATTTATTTGCTGTATATGTCGCTGACTTATGCCCTCAGGGGCAATAAAGATGCTGTGATTTTCTCGATGGGGTTCTCTGTCTTTGCCTTCCTGTCCCTGAGTGAGCTGCTGATCTATTATTTCTCTTCGGAGAGGTATCATCTGTATTGGTGGAAGTGGGGAATGGTTCTGTTCGTTATTTCCCTGATTGTTATTCTGGGAAGACGGTTTGCGGGGAGTCATGAGCAGGCTTTGGAATACTCCAGGGAACTGGAGAAATTCAATAATGATCTGCAGCGGTCGGAGAAAATGGAGATTATCAGTGAACTCGCGGCCTCGGTTGCCCATGAGGTACGGAATCCTCTGCAGGTAACCCGCGGTTTCCTGCAGATTCTGGGAGAACGCTCCGGCAAGAAGGAGAAGGAGTATCTGCAGATGGCCGTGGAGGAGCTGGACAGGGCCTCGGTCATCATTACCGACTTTTTGACATTCGCTAAGCCTGGTATGGATACGGTAGATGTATTTGAAGTTTCCGGAGAGCTGAAGCATGTGTCAGGCATTCTGGTGCCCCTCGCCAATCTGCAGGGTGGAGCCATTGAACTGCATCTGCAGGAGGATCTTCAAGTGTTGGGCAGCCCGGCCAAATTCAAGCAGGCGTTCATTAACCTGATCAAGAACAGCATTGAGTCATTGCAGGAGGAAGGCCTGATTGTAGTAACTGCCTGGAAGACAGGCGGACATGTGGTTATCAGTGTGCAGGATAACGGCGAAGGCATGAAGGTCAGTGAGCTGGCCCGGCTGGGTGAACCGTATTATTCCAATAAGACGAAGGGGACGGGGCTTGGTCTCATGGTTACCTTCCGGATTATTGAAGCGATGAACGGTTCCATAGAGTTTCAGAGCAGGAAGGGTGAGGGGACAGAGGTTATTGTTAAATTACCAGCTTCCGGAAATAATTAGGAATTATTTTTGTTTATCCCGTTTTTTTGAAGGGATGGGCGGAGGGCGGAGCGAAATACTAACATTAACAGAACTTTGTTTCTGAAACTTTCTTCTGAGGTGCTTGCATGTCTTTGATATTCAAAAGTTTACATATAACCTTGGTACTGTTTCTGCTCTCAGTAACCTGTGGGCCGTTTCTGGTATCGGCGCAAAGTTATTACCCTGCCAGCGAGATCAGCCATTGGCAATTGAAGTGGCAGGAGGGTCCGGGAGACAGCGGGCGGAAGGTTCCTCTGAGGGAAACGGAGGGATGGATGGAGGTCGAAGCGAAGACTGTGATGCCACAGCTGCCTTCCGGGGTATCCTCTGCCTGGACGAAGCTAACACTGCCCTCATATAGCTACGCTGCCCCTTCCGTCTATATTGATGCGATCTATGCCCTGCATGTCAAAGTGTACGTGGAAGAGCGGCTGATTTTCGAGAGCGACCGCAGCTTTATTAAGGATAATTATTCGCTGCTTGTGCCTCTGGATATGACGGACAACGGCAAAACGATGTATATTTGGACGGAAACCCTGAAGGACCGGATTGGAATCAAGGATAAGATCGTGGTCGGTGAGCATAGTGTTTTGATCAAGGATTATATTAAAAATGGACTTATCGATGTGATCCTGGGCGGCGCCTTTGTGTTCGTGGCGGTGGTCCTGTTTGTCTGCTCATTTTATCTGAACAAGGAGTACTTCCCGGTTGCAGCTTCCTTAGCCATAGTGATAGCCTCCACCGGAGTGCTGTCTATTACCTACTCACCGTTTACATATACCTTCTACAGTTATCTGGGACCGGTCAGCGTGGTGTTCTTTGACGTGGCGCTATTGTCGCTGTTGCCTTCCCTGACCTTTCTGTTTGAGAAAATATTCGGCGGCGGCAAATTTGGCATCATCCGCTCGTTCCGCAAATTCGAGTCCTTTTACTCCCTTTTTTGCATCCTCTGTCTGATTGTTAATACGCTTTCCGGCGACCGGATTTTGGAATTCTACTATTTTGTCTCGACTAAGATTCTTGGGATCATCATGATCCTGCAATTCATTCTGCTAATCGCCTGCGTGATCATATTCTCCCTGAAGCGTAATAAGGATGCCATCATTTTTGCCATTGGTTTCGGTACTGCAGCATTAACCGGGGCCTCGGAGCTGGTCTGGTATTATGTTAAGGGCGGAAATTATGACCTGTTCTACTGGAAATGGGCGCTGGTTGTATTCATTCTGTCGCTGATCGTCATCCTGGGCCGGCGGCTGGCGCAGAATCATCAGCAGGTGGTGAAATATTCGCGTGAGCTGGAGCTGTTCAACAATGAACTGCAGCGTTCGGAGAAAATGGAGATTATCAGCGAGCTGGCAGCGTCTGTAGCCCATGAGGTGCGCAATCCGCTTCAGGTCACCCGGGGGTTCCTCCAGCTGCTCAGCGAGAAGTCGAACGGCGATGAGCGGAGATATCTGTTCATGGCACTCAGTGAACTGGACCGTGCAGCGAGTATTATCACGGATTTCCTGACCTTTGCCAAACCGGAGTTTGAGCAGGTTTCCCTGCTTAACGTGAACGATGAATTCAAGCATATCCAGAGCATACTCTTGCCGCTGTGCCATTTAAATGGAGGCAAGATGATTCTGGATGTTGAGGATTGCTTATGGGTTAAGGGCAACTCGTCCAAATTCAAGCAGGCACTGATCAATATTATCAAGAATAGTATCGAATCACTGGGAGAAGACGGCGCGATCCACCTGCTGGCCTATGGTAAAGGGGATAAAGTATACATTCATATTAAGGATAACGGGGCGGGGATGGAGCCTGCGGTCCTCAGCCGTCTGGGTGAACCGTATTTCTCTTCCAACAAAACAAAAGGTACGGGTCTTGGACTGATGGTTACCTTCCGTATTATCGAGGCGATGGAGGGGGAAATCCGCTTCATGAGCAAAAAAGGAGCCGGAACCGAATCCATCACCATTCTGCCGCGTGCAGAAGGTCCGGATGATTCCAACTCCCTATTAACATGATTTCATTAGTGAAAGTTACCAGATGCCGAGCGCAGAGACATTAGTCTTCATCATTCCGGAGGCCGGACTTGGAGGAATAACGAGATAGAACTCATTGGAGCCTTCCTCTACTGTCTTAAGTGTAATGTTATCAGGAAGGGTAATGCCGAGCACTTCTTTGAGGGCTGCTTTCGGATCTGTGAGTAGTCTCTGTTTGAAACTTGGATCTTCCCAGGCCTTCTGAATCACTTGATTCTTAAGAATTGCGTCTGACAATACAATCACCCTTTCAATATGGTTATATTTTCCTGATAAGCATAACATAGGCCAATCTATAATTCTATTGCTTTTTTATATATTTTATAAAATATTCATATTTTTGGTTAACCAATAATTGAGCCCTCCGCTTTGCAATAATTGCTTCTCGGCTTCGATCGCTGCGGCCATATGCTGCAGGTTCTTCACCAGCACCTGATGGAAGGATAACAGATGGGGAAGCTCCAGCGTGAAGGCTTCCAGTGTGCTGTGATTAACCAGAGCTGTCCCCGCATACGAAGCAAGTCCGCCTGTTGTAAAAATAAAATCCTTCACCGATGATTTAGTGGGCGGTACTCCTTCATCCTCCCCATGGCAGCGTGCCAGAGACAGCAGGCAATTGTAATTTCCCTCCTCCAAATCCTGTTCCCAATCCTCATAGTCGTCAAGCATCTGCAAAGTCAGCAGTACGCCATGAATCATCTCTTCAGCTTCGGTTATCAGGTGGGGTTGGTCTGAGAGCAGCAGTGCCGCCGTGCTGGTAAGCTTAAGCGGACTGGCTTTGTGGGAGATGCGGAGGCGGTCCCTCAGGAAATAATCTCCGCCGGCTTCACCGCTTACACTGTCTGCCCACTCCGAGATATAACGGCCAAAGTATGACCAGAACGGGGAATCCGCCGGGAAAAGTGGACGGTAAATATTCAGAAACTCGACATAGAGCAGATTGGCCAGCGGCAGTGCCTGTGCAGCGGAGAGCTCATTACTGTCCATCAGATCATCCTGGAGGAAAAAGTAGAGCATAAAGAAGACGTTGCCGACCGACATTTGACGGGTCAGGGGGATACTCAGGCCGCATCTGTCCTGCAGCCAGAAGGGGAGAAGATAACATATGTAATTTTTGTGGCTTCCTGCCCTAAATACGTTAAACTGATCAAGATAGGACAGGCCTTGGGCATTAAGCGGTTCGGGAAACGCTGAGATAACTGTGCAGCTCTCCTGAAAAACCAAGCGGAGCTCGTCCTCGTAATCATGAAGCCAATCCATAGGCTTGTCTCCTGTCAACAATGTATTGTTCTTCTACTATTAGGAAAAAAGTGGGTATTTGTCATGATTATAGTCCTAGATTCAGCCTATTTCAATCCAATTTTGGAAATGAGGTCCCTGGGGGTCTAACGGACTATTTAACCGGAGAGATTACAGGCCGGGAGAAGGGCTGGAGCAACGGAATAAGACTATGTGAGCAGTGCAGAAAGGAAGAATGTTAAGCATGGATATTATCAGGTTCGGACTGGTGGGCGGAGGCTGGCGGGCTGAATTCTATCTGCGGATCGCCAGAGCACTTCCGGAGCGCTTTGCCGTAGGGGCAATGTACGTCCGTAATAAGGATAAAGCGGAAGAATTGAAGAGAATCTGGGGAGTGGAAGTATATACTTCAATCGATACGTTTATTGAAGCAGGCGGCTATTCCTTTGCTGTTATCTGCCTGAAGCGGGAGGCCAGTAAAGACTTCATCATTAGACTAGCGGCGGAAGGGATCCCGCTCCTGGCGGAAACCCCGCCGGCGCCGGATCTGGAACAGCTCACTCAGCTATGGAATGCGCTGGACCGTTCAGCCGTTATCCAGATAGCCGAGCAGTATATGTTCCAGCCGATGCATGCAGCCCGGATCCGGCTGGCCCGCTCAGGACGCCTCGGAACAATCAGTCAGGCGCAGGTGTCAGCGGCCCATGGATATCACGGGATCAGCCTGATCCGGCAGCTGCTGGATCTCCGCTTCGAGAATGTGAGTATCCGTGCACAGCGTTTCGGTTCTTCTATTATTAACGGCCCGCAGCGCAGCGGGCCTCCGGCTGCCGAGGAGCTGGTGCAGACCGAGCAAACGCTGGCTGTCCTGGATTTCGGCGGCAAGCTGGGGGTCTATGATTTCACCCGTGACCAGTATTTCTCCTGGATTCGCGCTGGCCGGGTGCTCGTCCGGGGAGAACGTGGAGAGATGATGAACGATGAAGTCTCCTGGCTGCAGAGCTATGACACTCCAGTCTACAGCAAGCTGCGCCGGATTGATGCCGGTCATGGCGGGAACCTGGAGGGCTTATATCTCAGGGGGATTATGGGGGACGGGGAGTGGCTGTACCGCAATCCCTTTATTCCTGCCCGGTTAACGGAGGAAGAAATTGCTATCGCCGAGAGTCTGGACAGAATGCAGCGGCATGTAGAGGGAGGCCCTTCATTCTACAGTCTGGCCGAGGGCAGCCAGGATCAATATCTGGCGCTGCTGATGGAGCAGGCAGCGGCAAGCGGTGAGACCGTCATTTCAACTACTCAGCCTTGGGCGGCGGAGTGACCAACTGGCGGGTGGCGGATGGAAGAGCGGAGCAGTATCAGGGAAGTTCCGGATGTAGTAAAAAACGAGTCCCAATTCCACTATTGTGGATAGGGACTCGTTTGTTTAGAGATCATGAATGGTTAGGTACCGCATTCCAGTACAACTTCGATCAGAATTCCTGCACGAAATACAACATTCTTCGAGATATATAACCCTTAACCGGAGATTGTTGTAGAAAATACAGCATTTCTCCTCTTCCAACCGGCTTAGCGGGGGAATTGTTGTATTCCATACAACATTCCTTCTAAAAGCCCGCCTATCAGGAGGTTAAAGCTGTAATTCTTACAACATTTTTTTGCGCTTACCTGTTCTGATCACACTAAGCGCGTGTGTAGTCCTGGGACTAACTCTATCCTTGTACTTCAGCCTCACTGAGCTTGGCTGCAAGCGCAACATACTCTCCGCGCAGGCGGACCAGCTTCGACACACTGTGCTCCAGGCCGCCGAGCCGGTTGCGCCGGGCCCATAGCTGCCGGTAATGATGTAGCAGGAGATCCAGATCATGGATCAGCTCCTGAACGAGTGCCGCATCAATCTGCGGCGTTGCCCCGGCCATCTGTTTCTTAAGCCGGGTCAGCTGCACGGCATGCTTCACGAAGTGAATCCCGTTGCTTAGCTCTTCTACGACAAGACCGGCATCATCGCATTCCAGGGCGAGCCCTTCAAGCTTTGCTTCTATGCCGGCGATGTAATGCTCAAGCTGCTGAAGCTGCTCTCCGGTCAGCTTCTCTGCCAGATGCACATGATCCAGACTGCTGCGCAGCAGCATGGACATTTCCGTATCATTCGGGCGGAGGGTTCCGGATTCGAAGGTATAATAATTTCCGAGATCGAGCAGTAATTGCCCGATGGCTCCGGAGCGGTCTTGGAAGATGGAGGTGTTCAGGTATTCGGCAACATCCGCTTCAAGGTTGCCCTCCACATTCCAGGCCAGTGCAGCCCCGTATACGAATCCGGCGTAGCTGACCGGCAGATGCTGCCAGTGGCCGAAATCGCCCCAGTCTGTAATCAGGTAGCCGATCGCACCGTTACGTTTGCCGTGGACTGCCGCACTGCGCAGATTAGCCAGCATATTGTCGGTCCGTCCGGTAAGTGAATTCCAGGAGCTGGTTCCCGGACAGACATAGAACGGAATCTCTGCTTCACGGAATTTCAGGGTATCCGCTTCGAACGGATGAGCGGCGCTGTAGCCCCATTCCATGGCGATAATATCCTTCGGCAGGCGGGGAATCAGCTCCGGATGCTGGATAATGATATCACCCCAGAACTGCATGGTTTTACCGCGCTCCGTAACGAGCCCGTGGATTTTCTCCAGGAAAGAGAGATAGAGCTCGCCTTTACCCTCGGAGTCGGCCTTCGCTTTGCTTTTGCCAAGTCCCAGTTCATAGGTCTCGTCACATCCGACATTGAATAGCTGCGAATGGAAGTAAGGAAGAAGGTCATCATACATTGTGCCCAGAAGCTTCAGTACTTGCGGATCTTCCGTATCGAAGGTTCCGGGATGCATAAACAGCCCATCGGGATACAGATCGCTGTCATACATATGATCAGGGAGCATGAAGCCCCCGGGAATTTCGGCCAGGCTATTGAATTCAGGACGGGTCAGCCAGCCCTCCATATGGCCGAAGCTGTTCTGGTTAGGCACCAGCTCGATATAACGCTCACGGCAGTAGGCATCCAGCAGCAGAATTTCCTCACCGGTAATGGGCGTTTCCAGCTCCCAGACCTGCGGGAAAGACTCATAGGCAAATGGAACTCCTTCTATATATAGCTGTAACTGATTCAGCTTCAGATCGGACATCAGATCAATGATCCGGTACAGGGTTTCCAGCTTGGGAATTTTGTTGCGGCTGATATCGATCATGAGTCCTCTGGCGGCAAAGTCCGGCTGATCACGGATAACCAGCTGGGGAATACTTCTGCCATACTGCTCCAGCAGCTGCTTCAGCGTTCCAACCGCATAATAAGCGCCTTCCGGTGAGCCATAGGCAACGGTGATTCCGTGTTCATCAATGTGAATCTCGTAGGCTCCGGCCGCCAGCAGGGCATTATAGCTGAAGGTAAACGCGGAAACGGTGGAAGGGCGTATCCCCACTGACAGAGACAGACGTAGCTGAACCGCCTGTAAAGTAATCTGTTGAAGCTTGCGGGCTGCCGGGAGTGCGGTTTGATTCCTCTCACCGGCCAGAACAATACTTCCCTTGGCCGGAAGGAGAAACAGGCCCTGGGATACTGTGACCTGCTGGGGGTAAGGGAGCAGCTGTAAATTACGGATTTCAGGCATAGCGTGGACACCTCTTATTCATGTAGAATATGATCATCTTCATTACAACCATAACACTCCTAAACAGGTGGAGGAATGCAATGTATGCCCAAGCTCATGGATTATATGATCAGTCCCTATCCGATCCGGATTATCGATCCCAAGGTGGAAGCTTCGAGGCTCCGGCTGAAGTCGATACGGATAGGGCAAGCGGGTCATCTGCCGGGAAGAACGCTTTTTCGTTCAGGTGTGGTGTTCGAGCACTGGGCGCTCGTATACATAGTTTCGGGAGGCGGTTCGTATAGTGAGAACGGAGGCAAGGAGCAGCAGGTCCGCGAAGGGAGCCTGTTCTTTTTTCGTCCCGGCTGCAGCTACAGTTTCGGACCGCCTTCAGGAGGGTATTGGGATGAATACTATATTAATTTCGCCGGAAGCCGTGTCACGGAATGGCTGGAGACCGGAATGATAGCCGGAGGGGCTGTCTGTCAGGCGAATGCGGTGCAGGGACTTACGGCCTTGTTTGAAGAAGTTCTGGGTCTAATGGACGGCGGGGCTCCCGGAGATGCGGACCGGGCGGCCTTGAAGCTCGAAGAGATGCTGCTGGAATGTTCACTGCGTATCCAGGGCAATAATCGGCTCCTGCAGGCAGAACCTATGTCTCATATACGCGAAGCGCTGAATGCCTGCATCTATGAGGAGCCTGAGCTGCCTGGAATCGCTGCAGGTCTGCACATCTCCATGTCCACACTCCGTCGTACGGTTCGCAGAAGCAGCGGTTACCCCTTGCATGAATATATCCACCGTCTCAAAATGGCAGAAGCCAAACATCTTCTGCTCAACACTTCCCTGCAGGTGCAGGAAATCGCGGGGATGCTTCATTATAGAGATTCTTTCTATTTCTCAAGGCTGTTTAAGAAATATATGGGCATTTCTCCGCAGAACTGCCGCAGCAATGTATAAAAACCGACATAATTCTACTTTATTTATGGATATATGTCGTAATTTGCAGATTATTGTTGACATGCAGAAAAAGACAGTGATATGATTTAGAACATATTAGCAGTTTTTTGAATAGTTCTTCTAGACTATGCCGGAGATGAAGCCATGAGAGAATATTACTGCATCAGTTGCCGCAGTCTCCATAAGGTGGACGCAAGAAACCATACCTTACGTATTCTGTCCACCGGGTATCATATCGTTGGCGAACAGCGTTACCAGATTTGCATATGTAATAGGGCCGAGCAGCAAGTAGCCTTGCCGGCGGTGACTGAGTAGACTGCAGACGACAGAATGATCATGACGGTAGTGAATATTATATAACGAACAGCCTGTCCCTCCAGGGGGACAGGCTGTTCGTCTTGTGCAGGATTCATCGATTAACCATGAATACGCTATTATTTGGAATTATGGATATAACTGAGTGCGAATTTGTAAAAAAAGGTTAATGACATGCTTTTTATTTTAAAAGTAAACGCTGTCATTAAAAAGCGAAACTTGTTATTGTGATTTTTCTCATGTATGATGCTTTTAAACATAGCTTAGAATAAGCTCGAATTTTCCACAAACTGGAGAATAGGGTGGTGGGATGAAAATTAAAGCAACAGCCGAAGACAGAATGATCGCCTTTTACAGAACCATTTCTTTGTCCCTCACATCGTTTATGTTCCTCATGGTTCCTGCGGGGCCTTCCGTAATATACAAATCCCTACTAATCATTGTGCTATTCTTATTTGCTCAAGTATTCACTTACTATTACCGGAGGCTTCGTGCAAGACCGCGTATTCTTATGCTCGTTATCAGTATAGAGCTGGCGGGAATCATTGTATTGACGCTACTTACAGGGGGATATGACAGCCCGTTTAAGCTGTATGTGCTGAGTCCCGTCCTGATTGCTGCTGGATCGCTATCATACTATTTTGCATGGAGCCTGCTTCTCGGGTATTTCGGCATCGTTGCCGCGCTATGTTATTTTCTCCCCGGTTCTGCGGGGAAATCTTTCTCCGAAATCGTGCTTGCAAATGGCAACATGTTTCTAGCCCTGGCTCTTGCGGTTATAGTTATGCAAATGGTTAACGGGATAAAGCGGCAACGGGAGGAAGCAAACGCGCGGACCAACGATACCATGGAACATATTAAGTCGCTTTATCACATCGTGGAAACATCGAGCCAGCATGATTTCATGAACATAGGCCAAGTCATTACCGACTACGTTGTAAAGCTTACCAAGCTGGAGAAGGCCTTGTTCTGGTTCGCGAAGAAGAGCGGGGAGCCCGCTCCGGAGAGCCGGCAGACGGGCTGGCAGCATGAGGAAGAACGGTTTCTGTTCATGGAGCTGGAGAAGCATGAGCATGAATGGAGGCTGCAGCGGGAACCGGTATTCAAGAGTCTGCCGGGTCTTGGAGATTTCCTGCTGATGCCGGTAAGGATGAGCACACGTTTCGTCGGGATGATCGGCGTGAGGCTGGAATCCTCGGAAGGGCTGGAAGGCCGCAGATGGTATATCCAGCAGCTGATGTTCCTGTCGGAGCTGAGTGCGATTATTCTTGAGCGCCATGAGCTGGGTGTGATCGAGAACCGGCTAATCATCACGAACGAACAGAACCGGATAGCCGATGAAATGCATGACAGTGTATCGCAGAGCCTTTTTGGCATTGTATATGCTACGCATTCCCTGAAGCAGTCCTGGCGCAAAATGTCCGAAGGCGAGCTGGAGGAGCAAATTGAGCTGATCCACGATTCAGCCACCAAGGTGGCCAAGGAACTCAGGATCACCATCTACAGCCTCAGCTCCAAGAAGAGCGGCGGCCCCAGCTGGCTTGGCATGGTGCGCTCCCATCTCAAGAGCCTGTCCCGGCTCAATGATGTGGAGATTGAACTAAAAATAACGGGGGATGATTTCAGTCTCCCTTATCCTTACCACAAGGCGCTCTTCCGGATTATCTCCGAAGCGACAGGCAACGCCATACGTCATGGTGCGGCCAGCCGGGTGGATGTTGAATTGTCCCTGAAGCCCAAATGGATCAGACTATCGATTATCGACGATGGCGTCGGATTCGATACGGACTTGATCTGGACCGAGTCCGAGGATAACACCGGCGGACTGGGAATGAAGAATATGCAATATTTGGCACAGTCCCTTGGCGGTGACTTCCAGTTGTCCAGCAGTGAGAATGCAGGCACCAGAATTTTGATCTCAATCCCTGTCGGTGTGGCTGAACTAAAAAATGCATAAACTTTAGGCAGGAGGTCGTTCAAGTGAAAATCGTCATTGTTGATGATCACCCTTTGGTGAGAAGAGGATTGGCTGCTGTGATTTCAATGCAGTCTAATCTGGAGTTTGCCGGTGAGGCTACGAATGGCCAGGAAGCTCTTCTCGTTATAGAAGAGATACAGCCTGATCTTGTGCTGATTGACCTGAAGCTTGCCGATGAATCCGGTCTGGACATTATCAAGGCAGCCCGTATACGCGGAATTGCCAGTAAGTTCATTCTGCTTACGTCCTCCGCAAGCCGGGAGGATTTCCTGAAGGCGGAAGAAGTGCTGGTAGACGGTTACGTGCTGAAGGAAGCTTTGCCGGAGGAATTGCTGTTTGCGATTCAACTGGTGCACAAAGGCAGAAAGTATTATGATCCCGGCCTGATGGAAGACAAGATGCGGATGAGCGGCAACAGTCCAACGGATGAATTGACACCGAAAGAGAAGGAAGTGTTGATTGAGCTTGGACAGGGGGCCTGCAACCGGGAGATCGCTTCCCGCTTGTTCATCAGTGAATTCACAGTCAAGAAGCATGTCAGCCAGATTCTGGCGAAGCTTCAGGTAGCGGACCGGACGCAGGCGGCATTATATGCCAACGCGGTTGGGCTTACCAAATACGAGATGTCGTACGACTAAGGTAACCTCATAATGGATGGTTAATGAACACGGACAATGTTGTCCGTGTTTTTTTGTGTTCTTTGGTCCCTAACCTACCAAGGGCATCTGAACAGTTTCTGAACAGTTTCTTTATCTTTCAAAAGCATGAAGTGACACGTGAAGTAGGTAACGCTACCGGATACTGTTAGTTATTACCAGCCATATGGTACTAAAGTATACCATCTCTACCCTCTTAGGGACTAAACGGCATCACACGAAAGTGAAGTGTAAAGGGATGCTATGAGGCATGTGACAAATGTTGTGCGTTGATAGAATAAAAGCAAGAGTTCTGAAATTTTCATGATTGCTTTCAAAATGAACACATGCGGAAGGAGGGTTACTGTGGAAAAGACGATTTTGGATTACATTAACCTGATTAAAAAAAGATTATGGTTAATCACGGTGTTCGTGCTTATCTCCTGCGCCACCACCTTCTATGTCAGCAAAAACTTCGTTGTCCCCGTCTACTCCGCCTCTGGACAGCTACTGGTCAACAACGTCGTAAATGTTCCCGAGAGCAACAATCTCAACGCACTCAACTTCAGTCTTAACCTCATCGAGAGCTATAAGGAAATCATGAAGTCACCAACGATTATGAAGAGTGTGATCGCGGAGCATCCGGAATTCGGTCTGACGGCAGGCCAACTTGCTGCCAAGCTGCAGATCAAATCCTCAGAGAAAAGCCAAGTAATTAATCTGAGTGTGCAGGATGAGGATTACGCCACCGCAGCTACGATCGTAAACGCGGTCTCACAAACATTCATCCGCAGCCTGCCGGCACTGATGAATCTGGACAATGTAACGTTCCTGACCCCGGCGGACCCGGCAAATCAGCCTGGACCGGTCAATAGCGGTTCTACCATGAACATCATCATCAGCTTTGTAGTCTCGCTGATGGCGGCAGTAGGAATCATCCTGCTGATGGAAACGCTGAACGGTACATTAAGATCCGAGAAGGAAGCAGAGTTTGATCTTGGCCTTCCGGTTATTGCCAGTATCCCGGCAATCCGTAAACGTGATTTGGGCAAGGCGGCAAATGCCAAGGCAAGAGTAGGGGAGGGCGCTTATGTTACGGCTGAATAGAAGTTTGATTACGGACATTAACCCGTCCTCGCATATCTCTGAGTCCTTCCGCTCGCTGCGTACCTACATCCGCCAGCTCGGTCTGCTGAAGGGCAATGGTGGACAGGTGCTGCTCTTCACTTCTGCGGAAGGCGGGGAAGGCAAGACAACGATTCTCTCCAATCTGGCCGTATCCTTTGTCCAGGACGGCAAGAAGGTTGCCGTTGTAGACTGCAACCTGAGGAAGCCCGGACTGCACAGTGTGTTCGAGGTAGAAGGAAGCCAAGGGCTGGCCGCTTATCTGGCCGGTTATGAGGAAACCAAAGATATTGCCGTATACGGCAGTCTGGCTAATCTGGCTGTAATTCCTGCCGGTATTACCAGTGTCAGTCCCCCGGATCTGCTCGGCAGCGACAAGATGTCAGCCCTGCTGGAAGAACTGAAAGCCAGCTTTGATCTGATTCTGCTGGATTCGCCGCAAGCGGTGGAATTCAGTGATGCCCGTATTCTGGCTCCGCTCTCAGACGGAGTAATCATCGTGGCCAGACATGGCCGGACGAAGCGTGAGTCTCTCCGCAAGCTGAAGGCTCTTATAGAACAGACAGGTGTAAGAATTCTCGGAATTGCGATGAACCAGACCAAATAATGTACTGAAGCGGCAAGGTGAATGAAACTTTTGGGAGGTATGTGTGATGAAAAAGGTCAAAAAGGTAATAATCCCGGCAGCCGGGTTAGGCACACGTTTCCTTCCGGCAACCAAAGCGATGCCTAAGGAAATGCTGCCCATTATCAACAAACCAACGATTCAATATATCGTGGAGGAAGCGATCGCTTCCGGGATCGAAGACATCATCATCGTAACCGGTAAAGGAAAGCGGGCGATTGAGGATCATTTCGATAATGCCTTTGAACTCGAATCCAGATTGCTGGAAGACGGTAAGCTGGAGCTGCTCAAAGAAGTACAGCGTTCCTCAAAAGTGGAAATTCACTATATCCGGCAAAAGGAACCCAAAGGTCTGGGCCATGCCGTATGGTGTGCCAGACGGTTTATCGGGGATGAACCCTTCGGCGTTATGCTCGGCGATGATATTGTAACCGGACAGGTCCCCTGCCTGAAGCAGCTGATTGACCAGTATGAAGAAACACAGAATTCAGTGATTGGTGTTCAAATCATCCCTGATGAATTCACCAACCGCTACGGGATTATTGAACCGGATCTGCAGGACGGACGGCTCTACCGGGTTAACAACTTCGTGGAGAAGCCTCCGCTCGGAACAGCTCCTTCCAACCTGGCAATTATGGGACGTTACGTGTTCACACCGAAGATCTTCAAGTATCTGGACCTTCAGGAAAAAGGCGCGGGCGGCGAAATTCAGCTCACGGACGCGATCCAGAAGCTGAACCAGAGCGAACGGGTATATGCTTATAACTTTGATGGTACGCGATATGACGTTGGTGAACGCCTCGGTTATATTTTGACCACACTGGAATTTGCTCTCCAGAGTGAAGATTTGCGCTATCAGGTTATGGATGCAATGTCGGAATGGCTGAAACAGGCCGGACAAACCACACTGAGCAGCTGAACCAACAATATTTAGGAGGAATGAGGAGAGATGAGCATGCAAAAACTGCCGGAAGACTATGAGGCCGTCCTGCCGAAACTTTACATGCTGCATGCCAATGAAGGAAGTAAGGAAATGGATTCCTATCTGGTATTGAAGCGGATTATCGACATTTTTTTCTCCGCTCTTGGCCTTCTCGTACTGCTGCCGCTGTTCGCGGTGGTGGCTGTCCTAATCAAGCTGGAGGATCCTAAAGGCAAAGTATTCTTCCGCCAGAACCGGGTCGGCAAGGATGAGAAGCTGTTCCCTATGTACAAATTCAGATCCATGGTCTCCAATGCCGAGGAGCTGAAGGCCAATCTGATGGCCTACAACGAGGTGAGCGGCGCAATGTTCAAGATCAAGAATGATCCCCGCATCACGCGGACAGGAAGATTCCTGCGCAAGACAAGTATTGATGAACTGCCTCAGCTCTGGAACGTGCTTATGGGCCATATGAGTCTGGTCGGCCCCCGTCCCCCGCTCGTTGAAGAGGTGGCGCAGTATACGGAGTATGACAAACAACGGCTGATGGTTACACCGGGCTGCACCGGGTACTGGCAGGTTAATGCCAGAAACAGCGTTGGCTTTGACGAAATGGTCCAGCTGGACCTGACCTATATCCACATGCGCAGCACTATGCTGGATCTTAAGATCATTGTCAAAACCGGCCTGATGCTGCTCGGCTCCAAAAATGCTTATTAAAATTATGGGAATTGGGTGAATGCCGATGCTTGTACACGGAGAAGTACCTAAGATTTCCATTATCATCTGCACCTACAACCGGTCGGCTCTGCTGGTCAAGACTCTTCATTCGCTGCTTCCGCTGGAGAATCTGGACCAGGCCGAAATCATCGTAGTGGATAACAGTTCCAAGGATGATACGGCAGCAGCCATCCGGAGGTTTATTGATACCTATGGTGCTGATATGGATATCCGTTATCTTCTGGAGCCGGTGCAAGGATTGTCGGCGGCCCGGAATACGGGGATTCTGGCTTCCAAATCGCCGCTCATCGCCTTCCTGGATGATGATGCGATACCTTGCCGGACCTGGATTAGTACGATCGTCAGTACGTTTGAGCAGAAGCCGGAAGTGATGGCCATGGGCGGTAAAATTGCTCCGATCTTCGAGAGCAAACGGCCGGAATGGCTGATTAAGCCATTCGAGCTTCCATATACCATAGTTGATCTGGGCAACCGGATCAGGGAATATCCGAAGCGTCTGCACCCCTGCGGAGCCAATATGGCGATGCGCAAGATCGTGTTCGACATCAGCCTGTTTCCGCTGGAGCTGGGGAGAAAAGGTGATTCGCTGCTCTCCGGTGAAGAGACCTGGCTGTTCGGCCAAATCCAGCAGGAGGGGCATTCCATTCTCTATCATCCGGAGATGGCGGTGGATCATTTCGTACCGGCTAACCGTTTGACGGAAGACTGGATTATGAAACGTTATTACAGCCAAGGCATCTCGAACGCGATGAAAAGCGAAGGGATGAAGGGCAACCTGCTGCTGCTGGGTAAAACAGGGGCCAAGGTGATGTACATTCTGGCAGATTCCATTCTCTCCCGCAGTCAGGGAAGAAGGCTGCTGAACAAATGCCGGCTGGAGAGTATTCGCGGAACTCTCCATATGATTTGGAACCGGAAGAGGGAATCCGCAGCGGGGTGAGGGGAGTGCGTGACATGACTAATTTTGAATGGGGCTCCAAAATAAACGCTTTGCCATACGGAATGCTCTATCTCATGTCCGCATTATTCCTGGGGGCAGCGGTCATCTACCAGCCGGTCATAGCCGTAGCTGCTGTACTCCTGATTATGCTGCTGTTCGTCTCCATCTCCCGTCCGGAACTGATCAGCTACTTCGTTCTGTTGACCACCGCAGTCTCGATTAACTTCCTGTTCAGCGGCAGTATGTTCGGTGTTGAGATTCTCTCACTCTACAAACTGGTTATCCTGATGCTGCTGGTGCCGTGCATTCTGGTCAACGGCCTGAAGTTCCGGCTCAGCCAGCCCCTGTGGGCGATGCTGGCGCTGGTCTTCATCACCTTCACCTTCTCCATCTGGCTGCCGGAGATGAGCTCATCGATTGCAGTCAAAGCTTTTATCGGATTATCGCTGCCCTTCGTATTCCTGCTTATCAATTGGAAGAAGGAGGTGGCTGAGAAGCAAATCCGCATCATCACCCTGCTGCCGCTGGTCAGTGTATTAGCCGGAGTGGTGCTGCAGGCGGCTCATCTGCATTCCTTACTCGACATCGAATTCACCGGCGCAGTACGGATTCAGGGGGCGAATATTCCGGCGCATCTGGCTATGCTGGCTTTCATGGGAGTCGCGATCGCATTCATTGAAATTAAGCGAAGCCCGCAGCATATCCGCTTTTACTACACAATGCTGGGTCTGAATTTCCTGATCCTCATTGGAACCGGGACACGGGGGCCGATCCTGGCACTGGTCCTGATGGTGCTCTATTATTTCTACGACATCTCCCGGCAGTATTTAAAAGGCAAAACGAAATTCCTGATCCCGCTGCTGTGCTCGCTGCTGGTAATCACCTCGGCAGTATACCTGCAGCTCGATAACATCAAGAAACGTTCCTTCGAACGTACGACGGAAACGGGGGTCGACCTGTCAGGGCGTGCGGAAGCCTGGGAGTACTTCCTGAACAAAGCGGAGGATTCCCCCTATGCGGGGCGGGGTCTTGGAGCGGTGACGGTGGCGAATGACGGATCGCTCTACAAAGGGTTTGTTGTTCCGCACAATGAGTATATCCGCTTCTACTTCGATGGAGGGTATTTCGGCGCAATCCTGCTGCTGCTTTCCTTGTTGGCTGTGTTCCTTCTGGTGTACAGGGCTTTGGCACCGCCGGTCAAACCTTATTATCTGCTCTTTATAGCAGCGTTTCTGATCTACTCTTTTACAGATAACACGCTGTCGACGGTCCAATTCATCATTCCGTTCTGTTGGTACCTGAACTGCCTGTATCGATCTTCACAGCTGGCCGATTCCCCACAAAAAGAAGTGATACGATGAACCAAGTGAATATGTTCGATGTCAATTTCGATAACTATGATTTCATGGA
Source organism: Paenibacillus sp. IHB B 3415 (assembly GCF_000802655.2). Taxonomy (NCBI): domain Bacteria; kingdom Bacillati; phylum Bacillota; class Bacilli; order Caryophanales; family Paenibacillaceae; genus Paenibacillus; species Paenibacillus sp. IHB B 3415. The sequence goes on from NZ_JUEI01000047.1 coordinate 56,094, forward strand.
TCTGCTCGATTACATTGACAAAACGATTCAGGAAAGGAATCAGTCCTACATCCTGACATGCAATGTCGATCATGTGATCAAGCTCCGCAAGGACAAAGAGTTCCAGGAAGTCTATTCCGAAGCCGGAGCTGTTGTGGCAGACGGAATGCCGCTCATCTGGGCTTCCAAAATGCTCGGTAAGCCGCTGAAGCAAAAGGTATCGGGAGCGGACCTGTTCAGCAGGCTGGGCAATGCTTTTGAACAAAGGAAATACCGGCTGTTCTTCCTGGGCTCAGCGGAAGGCGTGCCGGAGCAGGCGACGAAGAACCTGAAAGCAGCTTATCCGGGTATCAATGTTGTCGGCTGCTATTCTCCTTCCTACGGCTTTGAGCACAACGAAGAAGAGAACCAGCGGATTATCCAGATGCTGACCGAGAGTCAGCCGGATATTGTGTTCGTAGGCGTGGGAGCGCCGAAGCAGGAGAAATGGATATACCGTCACTATACCTCTTATCAGGCGCCGATCTCGATCGGTGTGGGCGCAACCTTCGACTTCCTGTCAGGCTCGGTCAAACGGGCTCCGGATTTCATGCAGAGAACCGGAATGGAATGGCTGTGGAGGCTCAGTCAGGAGCCGGGCCGTCTATGGAAAAGATACCTGGTCGATGATGCCCAGTTCCTGGTGCTGCTCCTCAAGGAGCTGCGCAAGCGGGATAAAGTGAAGAACAGCAAATCGCAATAAACGAGAAGCGGCGGAGACGGGAGGCGGGGGAATGAAGATGCTAAGCAGGGATGAGAACAGTCTGAGTCTTCCATCTAGATCAGCTGTGAAGTCAGCGGCAGCGATGACCATGATCTGCGGCGCAGCAGTGATTCTGCCGCTGCTGATCGGCTTCGCCAGTGCGAAGCTCAGCTCATCGAATAGTCTGCAGGGAGTGATACTGGCAGGAATCCTCTTCCCGGCCTTCCTGCTGGCGCTGCTGAATACACGGATGCTGATTCCTTACACGCTGCTGATCTGGGCGGTTGCCCCGGAGCTGCGGCGGATCGCAGACTGGTATGAAGGCGTGTATCACTCCGTATCACTGCTGAGTCTGGCGCCCCTGCTCACCGGAGCTACCTTAGCCATTCCGGTGCTGAAGGAGATTCACAAGATCCGCAAATCCTCTACCCGGATCCTTCTGCTGTTCTCCATTGCGCTGGCCTACGGCGCGATGATTGGCCTCGCGAAGAACGGCATTGGCTCGGTATACGATCTGGCGAATTATATCGTACCGCTGCTGCTGATTCCGTTCTTCGCGGTAACCCAGTACAAACCGAAGGATATCGACCGGCTGCTGTACGCTTTTGCCAATATCGCCGTGCTGGTTGCAGCGTATGGAATTGTACAGTATCTGACGGTTCCTCCGTGGGACGCCTTCTGGATGCGGAACGCGGATATGATATCCATCGGAACACCGTATCCCCTGGAGATCCGGGTGTTCTCCACTCTGAATTCTCCGGGCCCGGCGGCAACCTTCCTGGTCTTCGCACTGGTCCCGATGATTCTGGAGAAAAGATGGCAGGGGACGCTGCGCTGGATCGGTGTTCTGCTCGTAGTAGTCTGCCTGCTGACTACGCTGGTGCGTTCCGCATGGCTGGTCCTGCTGGTAATGCTGCTGGTGTACATTGCCTCCTCTCCATCCAAGGGCAAATGGAAAACCCTGCTGCAGCTTGTATTCGTGGCAGCTGCGCTGTTCACGATTGTTCCCAAGCTGCCGGGGGCAGAGGGGCTGGTCGCCCGGATGGAGACCCTCACCTCGGTGCAGGAGGATCATTCCTACAATGAACGTCTCAGCTTGTGGACGAACATGCTGCCGATGGTGGCAGGTAATCCGGTCGGGCAGGGTATCGGCAGTGTAGGACAGGGGACGAAGATCGGCAACGGCGGGGAGCTTGGGGAATACGGGAACATGGATAACGGTGTGATCGCACTGCTGCTTACCTTCGGAGTACTCGGCGCATTGTTCTTTTTCGGAGCCCTGGGGGCCGTCATTAAAGAGATTGCCGTCAGAGTAACCAGCAAGGATCATCTTCAGCCTTACGCCCGCCTGTCGCTGGCGGCATGGATGGGGGCTGTGGTAAGTCTGGTATCGGATAACGGATTTCCGGGTCTCAAGGGTTATCTGATCTGGATGCTGATCGGACTCGGACTCAGTGCCAAAGAGATTACTCAGAGCAGAAAGAAGGGTATACCACATGCAGCAGTTGAACGCGAAATCACTTCCCGCTAGTACAGTCTGGTCCTCCCTCCGGCGCTTCACGAAGAGTAAGGACAACAGCTCGGCTGCCGTCAAAACAATGTTCGTCAGCGTATTGATTCTGCTGGTCAATATGCTGACCGGTGTGCTGACCGCCCGGTATCTCGGCCCGACAGGGCGGGGGGAACAGACCGCTATGGTGAACTGGTCACAATTCCTGGCGTTCAGCATGAGCTTCGGTATCCCCTCGGCGCTGATCTACAACGCCAAGAAGAACCCGGATGAAGCCGGAGTGCTGTACAGGGTGGCGCTGCTGATCGGACTTGTGTTCGGGACCATGGCCATGATCATCGGGATTATTGTTCTCCCGTATTGGCTGAAGTCCTTCAGCCATGATGTTGTGGTCTTCGCCCAGTGGTCGATGATCCTGTGTCCGCTGATTGTGGTCTCGCAGGTCAACAATGCGGCGTTCCAGTTCAGAGGCGATTACAAAACCTTCAACTGGCTGCGTTATCTGATTCCCCTGCTGACCCTGGCCGCGATTGGGATACTCATCCTGACCGGACACATGAATCCTTATACAACAGCGCTGGCCTATCTGGTCCCGTCAGTTCCGCTATTCATCGGAATGACGGTTTCGCTGCTCCGCACCTACAAAGTAAAGCTGCGGGATGCCTATCTTAACTTCAAAAGATTGTTTACTTACGGTATGGGCTCCTACGGTAATGATCTGCTTGGACAGTTCTCTTATTACATAGACCAGATCATTATTGCCGGGCTGCTCCGGCCGGCCGATCTGGGGCTCTATGCGGTTGCGGTAAGCTTGTCGCGGATGGTCAACTTCTTCTCCAATTCGATTACGGTGGTCCTGTTCCCCAAAGCCTCCGAGATGTCAAAGGACGAAGCAATAGCCCTAACCTTCAAGGCTTTCCGGATCAGTACTACCTGTACTCTGCTAGGCGCAGTGTTCCTGATGCTGGTTGCCCCGTTTGTCATCCCGCTGCTCTACGGCAAGGATTTCAATACGGCGCTTACCGTGTTCCGCCTGCTGCTGCTGGAAGTGACCATCAGCGGAGGGACCCTGATTCTGGCCCAGGTATTCATGGCGCTGGGCAAGCCGAAGTTCGTATCCATCCTTCAGGGAGTCGGCCTCATCCTCGTGATTCCGCTGCTCTTCCTGCTGGTGCCGAAGTTCGGATTGTTCGGAGCCGGAGTGGCCATGCTCTCCTCGGCTGTGCTGCGGTTCCTGTTCATTATTCTTAATATCAGATACAACCTGAAGGTTAAGCTTCCGCGGCTGCTTATTAACGCCCAGGACCTTCAGTGGCTGAAGACGACGATGAATTCTTATATTCGCAAGAAACCTATGGATGTGTAAGCAGGTAAGTAACTGATTCAGCGAGCCGAGAATACGAGGCGAGCAGCTTATCTGCTAACAAGCAAATGATCGGTGTTTGAGGAGTTGAAAGGAAGTTTGGAGCTGGAAGAAGCGTCAGCGTTCGCCTTTGTCTTCTGATTTCTACCGCTACCGCGGTCCTAATCAGGAAATCAGAAGACAACAGCGATCGGAAGCCCAAACTGTCCTGGAAACGACGACAAACACCGCTCATACCAGGAAAAGGAGGATACCTTCATGGATTCAATGACAAGCGTGCTTGGCGGCCGGGGGAGTTACCCGATATCGGCGGTCATCATTGCTCAGGATGACGAAGTTCGAATCTCCGCAGCAATTCAGTCCTGCCGGTTGTTCGCCGACGAGGTGGTTGTAATCGACGGGGGCAGCAAAGACGGGACGGTCCAGCTGTCCGAGAGCCTGGGATGCCGGGTGTACGTTAACCCATGGCCCGGATACGCGAAGCAAAGGGAATTCGGAGTGGAACGCGCCGTCCATGATTGGGTCTTCCTGATTGATACCGACGAAGTGGTCAGTGAAGAGCTGGCGCGGGATATTCTGGAGCGCAAGCCGGGACTTACGGATGCTACCGTAGCGTTCTCGCTATACCGGATTGGTGATTTTCTCGGCAAATGGCTGGATAAGGGTGAGTACCTGGTGCGGCTGTATAACCGCAAAGAGTACGGCATCCGCAACAGCCTGGTGCATGAGATGCCCGAGGTATCCGAGGAACGGACGGTGAAGCTGAACGGAACGCTGTGGCATCAAGGCTTCCGCAGCATCAACGACCACGTGGCCCGGTTCAACAAATACACGGATCTGGAAGCGCAAAGCGCCTTTGCCAGCGGCAAGCCGTTCAAACTGAGCCACCTGCTGCTGCGGCCGCCGGCACGTTTCCTGCAGAAGTATTTCGTGCACGGCTTATTCAAAAAAGGGATTTCGGGCTTCGCGGTATCGATATTCTGGGTGATGTATGAATTCATGGTCGGCTTCAAGCATTACGAATTACACAGCTCTGGCAAGCTGACCCGGCATAATGCCATGGGCCAGACCGAGAAGGAGAACAAAGGGGAGAGAAGCTATGTCGTACAATGACGGATTGAACATTATGACGACCGGCCTCAGTTGGCCCTCGTTACAGCCCGGAGGACTGAACACCTATTTCAAATCCGTATGTGAGCAGCTCTCCTCACGGAACCTGGTGCATGCCCTGATCTGTAGTCAGGAGACACCTGCTACCCCGAAGGAACTGATCATCCACAACGCCGGTGATCCCAAGGAGACGATCTGGAAACGCAAGGATGCCTTCCAGCGCAAGGCGGCGGACCTGATGGGAGACGGCAGCGGGCGGATTGATATCCTCTATACCCACTTCGCACCTTACGGCATCGGGCCGGCGATTGAAGCGAAGAAGCGGGGCATTCCGGTGGTGATGACCTTCCACGGCCCCTGGAATGAAGAGATGAAGATCGAAGGTCAAGGCATCAAGCACAAGGTGAAAACAACGATTGCCAAATCGATTGAACATAAGGCTTACAAGCTGGCGGACAAATTCATTGTCCTGAGCGAATACTTCCGCAATATGCTGCATGATCTGCATGGGGTGCCGCTGCACAAGATCATCGTCATTCCGGGTGCGGCCAATGTGGAACGGTTCGTGCCTTCCACCAACCGGCTGGCGATCCGGCGGACACTGAATCTGCCGGAAGGTGCAACTACCGTGCTGACGGTCCGGCGGCTGATGAACCGGATGGGGCTGCTGCAGCTGCTCGAAGCCTGGAAGCAGGTCGCCGAGCGGTTCCCGAACGCGATTCTGCTGATCGGAGGCAAAGGCCCGCTGCGCGGGGAGCTCGAAGAGAAAATAGCCGATTACGGACTGGGCAACAAGGTCCGGCTCCTGGGCTATATTCCCGATCATGAGCTGGCCTCCTATTATCAGGCGGCGGATATGTTCGTCGTTCCTTCGCAGGCGCTGGAAGGCTTCGGCCTGATCACCGTTGAGGCGCTGGCCTCCGGACTTCCGGTGATGGCGACTCCGGTCGGCGGCAACAAGGAGATTCTGCAGGGCTTCCGGCCGGAGCTGCTGTTCAAGAGTGCGAGCAGCGACGATATGGCGGAAGGCATGATTCATATGCTGAGCAACCGCAAGCTGCTGCCGGGCCGTGACGAATGCCGGAATCATGTGCTGGAGAAATATACCTGGCAGCATGTAGGCGATCAAGTGGAGTCCGTATTCCTCGAAACTTTGGGAAAGGGTGTGAGCGTAGGATGATCAAAGTCGCTTATATTGATCACACCGCCAAATGGAGCGGCGGAGAGGTTGCCTTGTTCAACATTCTCACCAACATCGGTGAACAGATTAGCCCGCTGGTGATTCTGGCGGAAGAAGGCACTTTGGCCGAACGGCTGCGGGAGAAGGGCATTGATGTCCGCATTATCCCGCTGGATGAGAGCATCCGCAGCCGCGGACGCAATGCCGTGAACCTCGGCGCCCCGGCGGCTGCAATGAAGCTGCTGGCCTACGGCCGTAAGCTCGCTCCGCTGCTCAAAGAGGAGAAGGTCGATTGCGTGCATACCAATTCGCTGAAATCGGCATTTTACGGAGCGGTGGCTGCCAAAAAAGCCGGGGTGCCCCTGATCTGGCATATCCGGGACCATATCGGAGCCCCGTACCTGAAGCCGGTTGTCGCCAAGGCGATCCGGCTGCTGTCACGCCTGCTGCCGAACGGCGTCATCGCCAATTCCCATTCCACGCTGAATGCGCTGGAGCTGCCGCGGTCGAAGAAGACGCTGGTTGTTTACTCCGCTTTTGCCAAAGCGATCGGTGAAGGGATCGGCAAGCGGGACCAGAAGGACTTCAACGTCCTGCTGGTGGGACGTCTGGCTCACTGGAAAGGCCAGCATATTGTACTGGAAGCCGCCAAGGCCTTCAAGAATGACAGCCGGGTGAAGTTCTGGCTTGCCGGAGACGCGCTGTTCGGGGAAGAGGAATACAAACAGGAATTAATTCAGCAGATGCAGCAAGGCAACATTACCAATGTCAGCCTGCTGGGTCATGTAGATGATATACAAGGACTTATGAACAAAGCCGATTTACTGATTCACACGTCGATCACCCCCGAGCCGTTTGGCCAGGTCATCGTCGAAGGTATGGCGGCTGGACTGCCGGTGATTGCCTCCAATGAAGGCGGACCGGTTGAGATTGTAGTTCCTGGCGTAACAGGAATGCTGATCCAGCCGGGAGATGCTACTGTACTTGCAGACTCCATCACCTGGATGCTGAACCATCCCGAAGAGCGTAGACGGATGGCGGATAATGGAATGAAACGGGTGAAAGAGCATTTTGTCATCGAGAATACGGTCAAGGATATCGTCGCTTACTACAAAGGTCTGCTGGCGGTTACCTGATTCTCGCGCTTGGACAATGCTTAAGACTTGCTTCACTATCCGTTTCTACCATGCGTTCACTGCTTGATGATGCTGCTCCATAAAACTTTGAGGATGATTCACATGAAAATTGCGATAGCGCACGATTACTTAATCCAAATGGGCGGAGCGGAAAGAGTGGTGGAGGTTTTTCATCACATGTATCCGGATGCTCCGATTTTCACAACGGTTTTTAACGGAAGCCGCCTGACCGATAACCTCAAAGATGCGGATATCCGGGCCTCCTGGCTGCAGAAAATCCCCGGCGTGAAGCGGAATTTCAAAGGGGTGCTGCCGCTCTATCCCATGGCCGTCCGCGATTTGGACTTCAGCGGGTATGACATCGTCCTTAGCTCCAGCAGTGCTTTTATGAAAAGCATCCAGGTGCCCGAGTCTACCTTTCATCTGTGTTACTGCCATACCCCCATGCGGTTCGCCTGGGATTATGACACCTACATGGAGCGGCAGTCGAATTCCGGATTATTCAAAAGACTGCTCAAGGTGTATATGCAGCGGCTGAAGAACTGGGATCAGCGTACCTCCAAAAATGTAAATCAGTTTGTAGCCAACTCCTCCGTCGTGAAGACGCGGATTCAGAATTATTATCACCGGGATTCCGATGTCATCTTCCCGCCGATTAATACAGCGCGCTTCACCAGCTCCCCTACCATTGGAGATTACTATCTGATCGTATCCCGGCTGGTTTCCTACAAGCGGATCGATCTGGCGGTAGAGGCGTTCAACCGTAACGGCGTGAAGCTGTACATCGTGGGAGACGGGCCGGACCGCAAGCGTCTGGAAGGCATGGCCAAGGATAATATCTCTTTTCTGGGCCGGCTGGAGGATGATGAAGTGACAGGGCTGATGTCGCAGTGCCGGGCTTTTGTTTTTCCCGGAGAAGAGGATTTCGGCATTACGCCCCTGGAGGCGAATGCTGCAGGAAGACCGGTCATCGCCTATCAGGCCGGAGGAGCGCTGGACACGATTATTCCTTACGTCAACGGCGTGTTCTTCCAGCACCAGGAAGTTGATGATCTGCTCCAGGCTATTGATGAGGCAGAATCCTATGCGTGGGATATCGAGCAGATTATGGGCCATGCACGTAAATTTGATGAGCAGGCGTTTATGGTCCAGTTCAAGCAGTATGTGGAACAGGCCTACGTCAATTTCCTAAAAGGAGGATGATTGTATGAAACTCGCAGTAATCGGTACCGGCTATGTAGGTCTTGTCTCGGGCGTATGCTTCACCCTTAATGGAAATCATGTCATCTGTGTCGATAAGGATGAGGCGAAGATCGAGAAGCTTAACCGGATGGAATCCCCAATTTATGAGCCGGGTATTGAGGCACTGATTGAAATGAATCTCCGCGAGGGGAGGCTGAGCTTCTCGGCCGATCTTAAGGATTCGGTCCGCCGTTCCGACATCGTCATCCTTGCCGTAGGGACTCCCTCACTGCCGGGCGGTGAAGCGGATCTAAGATATATCGAAGGGGCAGCCATTGAAATTGCGCAGGCGATGGAAGGCTATAAGATCATCATGACCAAGTCGACCGTACCCGTAGGCACCAATGAGAAAATCCGCAATTTGATCGCTTCGCACACGAATCATCCCTTCGACATTGTCTCCGCCCCTGAGTTCCTCCGTGAAGGCTCCGCGATCCGCGACACGCTGCATCCCGACCGGATCGTGATCGGACTCGATAATCCTAAGCTTGAGCCGATGATGCGTCAGCTGCATCAGGGCTTCACGGACAATGTATTCGTCACGGATATCCGCAGCGCCGAGATGATCAAATATGCGTCAAATGCGTTCCTGGCCACTAAGATATCGTTCATTAACGAGATCGCCAATATATGCGAAAAAGTGGGAGCTGATGTAACCGAGGTGGCCGAGGGCATGGGAATGGACCGGAGAATCGGGTCTACCTTCCTGCAGGCCGGTATCGGTTATGGAGGCTCCTGTTTCCCGAAAGACACCAATGCGCTGATCCAGATTGCCGGCAACGTGGACTACGAGTTCAAGCTGCTGAAATCGGTGGTCGAGGTCAATAAAGGCCAGCGCTTCATGATCATCTCCAAGCTGCATGAATCGCTTGGAAGCCTGCGCGGCGCAGTCATCGGCATCTGGGGCCTCGCCTTCAAGCCGAACACCGATGATGTCCGCGAGGCGCCTGCCCGTGAAATCGTTGAGGCGCTGGTAGCCGAAGGCGCCACTGTGAAGCTCTATGATCCGATTGCCGCCGAGAATTTCCGGGCGCAATATGATCATCCGCAGCTCCGCTGGTGCGGACTGGCGGAAGAGGCTGCCGAAGGCAGCGATGCAGTATGCCTCCTCACCGACTGGAGCCAGTTCAAGGATATCGACCTGCATCTGCTGGCGAAGAGCATGCGCCGTCAGGTGTTGATCGACGGCCGCAACGTCTATACCAAAGAGCAGATCGAAGGAACCGGCCTGGAGTATCACTCCGTCGGACGCCCGCAGATGGGCGGCCTTAGCGGATTCTCCGCCAGCGTTGCCGGCGCGATCTAAGCTCATGCCTATCCGGAATCCCTCTGATTCCGCCGAAAGTTGGCTACATGAGGAAATCAAAGGGATAA
>NZ_JUEI01000048.1:0-33001 GCF_000802655.2 Paenibacillus sp. IHB B 3415
CAAATGTTCACCGCAGTGACGATGAAGCTTCAAGTTCAAAACTTAAGTGCATCTTATATAAAAGCTACAATTGGGGGCGCGCCTTGTGATGCTCTGTATGTTGTTCAAAGGCATGCGCAACGCGCAGTACCGTACTCTCATCAAACTCTTTGCCGATAATCTGCAGGCCGACAGGCAGACCTTCTGCAAAACCGCAAGGAATGCTGATAGCAGGAATACCAGCCAGACTGACAGGAATGGTCAGAATATCATTCAGGTACATCGTCAGCGGATCTTCGGTCTGCGAGCCCAGCTTAAAGGCTGTGGTTGGCGCAGTCGGACCGATAACGACATCATATTTCTTGAAGACTTCATCAAAATCCTGCTTAATCAGCGTGCGGACCTTCTGCGCCTTCAAATAGTAAGCATCATAATATCCGGAGCTCAGTGCATAGGTACCGAGCATAATCCGCCGCTTGACTTCAGGTCCGAAGCCTTGGCTGCGGGAGTTATGGTACAGGTCAAGCAAACCGCCGCCATTGTCTACACGAACCCCATAGCGGACGCCGTCAAAACGGGCCAGGTTGGAGGAAGCCTCTGAAGAGGAGAGCAGATAATAAGCGGCTACGGCATATTCAGTATGCGGAAGAGAAACTTCTTCCCACACGGCGCCAAGACCTTCAAGTACTTTAAGCGCTGACAGCACAGATTCGCGGACCGATGCGTCTACGCCTTCGCCGATGTATTCCTTCGGCACTGCAATACGCAAACCGGAAATATCGCCGGTCAGTGAACTCAGATAATCAGGTATGCTGACCTTGGCCGAGGTGGAATCCTGGGCATCATACCCAGCAATAGCCTGCAGTACATACGCGGAATCCTCAACGGTGCGGGTAATCGGGCCAATCTGATCCAGCGAGGAGGCAAATGCCACCAGACCGTAACGCGACACTAGTCCGTACGTCGGCTTAAGGCCGACCACTCCGCAATAGGAAGCCGGCTGGCGGATCGAGCCGCCGGTGTCGGAGCCGAGGGTAAAGAACACTTCTCCGGCCGCAACCGCCGCTGCCGAACCACCGCTCGAACCGCCGGGAACACGCTCCAAATCCCATGGATTACGCACAGCGCCGAAGCTGGAATTCTCATTCGAGCCGCCCATGGCGAACTCGTCCATGTTCAGCTTGCCGATCGTTACGGCATCGGCCTGGCGCAGCTTGGAAACTACTGTGGCATCGTAAACCGGCTGGAAATTGGTCAGGAACTGGCTGGCACAGGTGGTGCGCAGACCTTTGGTGACAATATTATCCTTGATTCCGGCAGGAAGTCCGAACAGCAGACCGCGCGCGGCTCCGGAAGCCAGCTTGTCGTCTAGTGCGCGTGCTTGATCACGGGCACCCTCTTCATTCAGCGTCAAAAAAGCATGAACCTTACTGTCATGCTCCGCAATGGCAGAAAGCGACGCTTCCGTCAGTTCACTGACCGAGACCGCTTTACTGTGCAGCATGTTATGTACTTCAGGTAATCGATATTGAAACAGGCTCAACTTGCTTCCTCCTCTCAGGCTTTAGTTATTCCAGAACAGCGGGAACTTTGAAATGTCCGTCTTCATCTTCCGGTGCGTTAAGCAGAGCTTCCTCCTGGGACAGGCTCTCCTTGACCACATCGTCACGCATCACATTGCTGACTTGCAGCACATGTGTGGTCGGCTCTACATTCTCCGTGTCAAGCTCATTCAATTTCTCGGCATATTGTAAAATAGCATTCATTTGTTCGGTGAAGGTAGCCTCTTCTTCCGGGCTTAATTGCAGTCGCGCCAGCTTGGCCACATGCTGCACATCTTTGACGGTGATGCTCATAATGAATATCCCTCCTGTTTAAAGGGCTAAAGCGCCCGGATAACGTTTTTAATTATATTGTAGACGGCCTTACAATTCAATGCGCTTGTCGATTGAGGGAGATATATGCAGCAAAAGACCCGCACCTGCTGATTGTGGCAGGAAGCGGGTCTTTGACTGATTAAGCTTAATCCGGCTAATGATTCAACCGGTAATACAGGTCATTCCAGCGCAGCTCATTTTCAAGTGAAATCAAGGTGCTGGAGGCGTCGATGACAAGACACTCGATTCCTGCCATGCGCGCCCAATCCCGGAGCTGTTCACTCGTTGTGTGGAAGGAAAAGGCGAAGTGATGTGCACCCCCGGCCAGAATCCAGGCTTCCGATGCACGGGTCAAGGACGGCTGCGGCTGCCAGAGCAGGCGCGCTACCGGCAGATGAGGCATTCTATGTTCATTCTGTACGGCATTCACTTCATTGACGATCAGGCGGAACCGGTCGCCCATATCCACCAGGGTGGCATTGATTCCTGTGCCGCTTGCGCCGTTAAATATTAGACGCGCCGGAGCTTCCTTGCCGCCGACAAACAAGGGATGCACTTCAATCCTTGGTCTGTCCGCAGCCAGGGACGGGCAGATCTCCAGCATATGTGAACCCAGCACCATTTCATTGCCCTTTTGCAGATGATACGTATAATCCTCCATGAAAGAGGTGCCTTGATTCCCGGCCATAATCTTCATCATCCGTACCAGCGCGGCCGTCTTCCAGTCGCCTTCACCGCCGAAGCCGTAGCCTGCCGCCATCAGCCGCTGAGCCGCCAGCCCCGGCAATTGCTTCAGTCCATGCAGGTCCTGGAAGCTGGTCACGAACGCTGTATATCCGCCCTCCTCCAAAAATTCGCTCAGCGCAATCTCCATCCGCGCCTGTTCACGAATGGCTTCCCGTTCAGCGCCATCGGCGCGACCCTGATCCGTAAAGTCGTATAATTCCGCGTATTCATCCATCAGCGTACGCAGCTTGGCATCACTTACACTTCGAACCCGTTCAGCCAGATCGCCGGCCGGATAACCGTTGACCGTCCACCCCAGCTTGATTTGCGCCTCCACCTTATCGCCTTCCGTCACCGCGACATCACGCATATTATCGCCGAACCTGGCGATTCTCATCGTCTGGCTCCCGGTATAACCCGCCGCCGTCTTCATCCACCCTCCGATTCTTGCACGCACCTCTTCATCCTTCCAGTGGCCTGCAATAATCTTTCTGGGCATTCGCAGGCGGGCGCCGATAAACCCGAACTCACGGTCGCCGTGCGCCGCCTGGTTCAAGTTCATAAATTCCATATCAATACTGTCCCAGGGAATCTCGATATTGTATTGGGTATGCAGATGGAGCAGCGGCTTGCGCAGCTGGGTCAGCCCTGAGATCCACATTTTGGCCGGAGAGAAGGTATGCATCCATGTGATCACACCCGCGCAGGTCCCGCTGGAATTGGCTTCAAGGCACACTCGCAGAATCGCTTCCGGAGCCGTGACGGTTTCGCGGAATTGGATCGGATACGGAAGGCCCCCTTCGCGGTTTAGCTCCTCCACCATTTTCCTGGAATTCTCCTCCACTTGCTCGAGTACATCCTCTCCGTACAAACCTTGGCTCCCTGTGACAAACCAGAATACATAAGGCTTAGCCTGCAGCATATCAAATTCCTCCGTTTGTTCAACTCGTTTTGAATTTCAATTCAATTTCGTAATGAACGGCTTCTCCAGGCTCAAGCAGCTTCGAAGAATGCGCTCCGCGCTCTTCCGCTCTCCCCCGGGTCCAGCAATTGGCCGGCTCGAGTCCCAGCACATGTTCGCCTGCTCCGGGCATTCTCCACTGCACCAGTCTGGGCAGCGTCCGCTGATCCCACTTCAGCTCTGCCGTCAGGCCTCCCGCAGAAGAGGATAAGCCGGGTACAGGAAAAGAAGGGCTGCTGATTTGTGCGCAGATGTACGTTTGTCGTTCCAAAGGCTCATGGTAATACACTTGTTCCTTAAAACGTTGATCCGGCGCCTGCCATTCATGTATCCGTAATATCTCCATATCATCATCACGCGGAGCACAGATGCTCTCCGGCAATATGATCCTGGTATCCTCCGCAAGCAGCGGAAAGCCAAAGTTGAAATGATACAGCATCAGATGCGGGGCCGGTGTAAAGCCTGCATTCTCCACGCTATCGTTAAGCTGCAAGCTGTTCTCTCCAAGCCTGCTTGTAATCGTGCGGGTCAAACGCAGCTTATGCCCGAAAATGGACGTCTCCTCTACGACTCCCCGCAGGCGTATCTCATATTCATTGCCTTGCCATTCCGCTTGATACGAAGCCTGGCGTGCCGGCGTATGATGGATTTGCCCATGCAATCCATAAGCTCCGTATTCGTCCCGGCCGGCCGCACCTGCTTGTGACAAGCCGCAAGTCATCAGCAAACCGCCGGAAGCTGTCTGCAGCCAATGATTCCCTTCTTCCCTGAAATAAGCAGCATGGGGATCGCCGTTGCCGGCAGACCAGCTAACCGGAATGCCGCAAAATTCAGCCAAAGAGATATCCATTCCTTTCCCGGGATGCACCCAATAGGAGAGCCCTGAGCCCGTCCGCACACGGAACACTTCCTGACCGGCCTCCGGCCCCTCTCTCATTACAAAGGGCTGCACTCCCGCAAGCTGCTCTATTCGGCCTACTCTGGCCTCCAGCTCGCGCCGGGTCCATTCTCTGCCATAAAGTCTTGCCATACCGCCATTCCTCCTGCACCCGGGAAGGCAAGCCTCAAGCTTGTCCGGCACTCCCGAAAATTCTCATCGTGCGCACAATATCCTGCTGCACTGCTTCCATAGCCCATCTGGATATGTCATGATAATAGCTTTTGTGCTGCTTCGCGCTGTTGGCCGCCAATTTCGCCTGGAGGGTATTCGCCACTTCATGCGCCATATTGGAATAATAGTTGAGCTTGCGGATGCCGCACTGTATGGAGGTGATATAGGCGGCTTCATCCAGTCCGGACCCGCCATGCATCACCAGCGGCAGGCCGGTAAGCTCTTTGATGAGCTTCAACCGTTCAAAATCCAGAACCGGTTCTGTCAGATAAACACCGTGCGCAGTCCCGTAAGCAACGGCGAGCGCATCGACATCGGTATGTTCAATAAAGGTTTGTGCTTCTTGGGGATTGGTGTAAACATCGTCCGGATCATATTCTTCTATTTCTTCCTCCGCTCCGCCGCCCTCCGGACGCAGAATCTTGCCAAGTTCGGCTTCTACGGAAACTCCGAGCGCCTTGGCGATTTTGCTGATCTCATTGGTCTGCCGGATATTCTCATCCAGCGGCAGATGCGCACCGTCGAACATCACCGACGAGAAGCCGAGCTGCATCGCCCGGATCAGAATTTCGTGATCCTGGCCGTGATCCAGGTGTACCGCAACGGGAACCTGCGCTTGCCTCGCAGCCGCCAGTATAATGGGAGCGATCACCTCAAGCGGAACAAGCGGAATATGCACTTCCGCAAAGGAAAGAATGACCGGTGAGCGCGCCTCCTCGGCCCCGGCAATGATTCCCCGGATCATCTCCAAATTAATCACATTGTACGCGCCGACGGCATAACGTTTGGCTTCGGCATCCTTCATTAACTCTTTCAGGGTCACTAATGGCATTCTTCAGCATCTCCTATGGATTTGACATGACGTTGTTCACCGCTTGATACAGCCGTTTATATTTGGCGTAATTCTCATCATAGTGCCTGCGGTTCTCCGGGCGGGGAAAGAAGGTAGCGCCCACCTTCACCAAACGGCGGGCAGCTTCTGCATAGGAAGGGAATACTCCCAGCGCCACCCCGGCCAGAATGACCGCTCCGAGAATACCTGCCTCTTCGATATCAAGGGCGATGACGGCCCTGTTCATGATGTCCGCCTTGATTTGCAGCCACAGGGCGGACTTGGCACCGCCTCCGCAGGCTTTTAGTTCCCTGATACTCATGCCTGCTTGCTCCAGGCAATCCAGATTGAGCCTCATCTCATAGGTGACGCCCTCCATCAAGGCTCTGTACAGTTCACCCTTCGTGGTGTTGAAATTCAAGCCCGCGATGACCCCAACCGCAGCCGGATTCATGTATGGAGTGCCTGAGCCGGCAAAATGCGGAAGTACCAAGATGTCCGTGGGACCTTCTCCGGCGCTCTCGCCCATAATCTCATAGACACTCCGGCCGGACTCATCTGCCGCACATTTCTCTTCATAACCGAACTGGTCCCTATACCACTTGAGCAGGGAGCCGCCGGTGAAATTAAACGCATAGGTGGTATAACTCCCCTGGATATAAGGAACCAGCGCCAGCTTGCTGAGCGCAAGCGCTTGGTCATCGACCTGCATGGTATGGAAGACCGGTGTAATGCACTCTACGGTGCCAATGCCGTCTACGGCTGAGTCTTCTTCCGTGACTCCCGCGCCAATGGCAGCGCATACCTGGTCATGTCCGCCGAGCACCAGTTGAAGGTGGGCAGGCAGCCCCAGCGCCTCAGCCGCTGCGGGTGAAATCCGGCCGAGTCGTGATCCAAGCTCCAGCGCCTGGGGAAATATCCCGCTCCTTAAGCCTGACGCCCGGATAATCTCCTCATCCCACTCAAGCCGGTGAACATCAAAGGCCATCGTTCTGGACGCCAGCGAGTAGTCGATCACGGGTCCTGCACCCAGCTTGTAGAGAATAAATGAACCAAACGGCAGAAAGGTATGAAGCCGCTCATAAATGTCCGGCCGCTCTTCCCGGTACCACATCAATTTGGAGAGGGTGTACATCGGATGGGGATGAAGACCCGTCTTGCCAATGATATTCTCTTCTCCGATATGCTCCACCAAAACCTCCAGTTGCTCGCTTCCCCGCTTGTCAATATACAGCAGGCTGTTTCCAAGCACGCAGCCCCCGCTGTCGAGCAGAACGGCAGCCTCCCCAAAGGAAGAAACGGACAGGCCGGCAAGCATGGCAGGCGGTCTGTCATACTTAATCATTGCGGAACTGATCACAGCTTGAACCGCTTCCCACACCCGCTGCGGACTCAGCTCATAACAGCCGCTTTCCGGCGATTCCATGGGGTATTCCCTGTATGCCTGGGCCAGCACCTCACCCGTTGGAGCCATGATCAGGCATTTCGTGCCTGTTGACCCGATATCTAGGCCTATAAGATCGACGGCCATGTCCCCGATTCAGCCCCTCTCCCCATCCGGGACGTATTTCACACCGGCTATACTGTAGCGCTCAGAGATTATGTCTTGTTCATCTATTCTCAGACCGCCTTCTTGGGTCACTTGTATCTGGGCAAAAGGCAGACTCTCAGAAATCATGGTATAGCTGACTGCATCATCACATAAAAGCGAGCATTCCCCTGCTTCCGCACCGTACAGAACAGGCTCTACATTAAAAATGGTGTCGTCCCGGACACATAGAACAGGCTCTGCCCAAGGAATTAGCGCGCCCTGTTTGATATACAGAGGAACTTCATCCTCAGCAACCTGGCGCGAAACCCATTGTCCGCCGTTCAGCCACTCTCCGGTCAACCATTCATACCAGCGGCCTTTGGGCAGGTAGAGCTTACGTGTGTCACCGTTACCATAGACAACAGGAGCAGCCATAAGATCCTCTCCAACCATGAACTGGTCGAAGCAATCCAGCACCTCAGAGTCACCCGGGTAATCCATCACCAAGGGACGTATAGGTGGTACTCCCTGCTGGCGGTATCTGCCAAATGCGGCATACAGGTAAGGAATCAGACTCATTCGGATTTGCAGAAGCTTTCTGCATTGCTGCGCCAGTTGCGGCCAATCCTCCAGCCATTCACCGGCATGGTTCTTGTCATGATCGAATTGCTTCCACGGCGGCGAAGGAATCATATAACAGTTAAGCACCGCCAGAGGCGAGAAAATCACAGCGCCAATCCGGCGCAGCAGTTCTTCCCTCGTTGCTGTCTGACGGACCTCCGGCGACCAGAGTAAACCTGAGAAGGACGCTGTGGCGAGCCCCCGTACGAAGTCTTCATGGTCGTAGAGGTCGCTGTACAGTACATAGGGATAGGGCGCCGCGAGCGCATGGGAAGCGCGCACCTGTCCATAGGTCCGGCGATCCGCTGCCTTGAACGGGGCGAGCATCGTTTGCTGATAGAGCTGGCCGAACAAGCTGTGCATCTGCTCCCCGTCCGCCCCTCCCGGAAAACGGGCGAAATCGGGAAAGCCCCAGTTGCCGATATAATCGCCGTTATCGCATTCATCCAGCTTGAAGCCTGACAACCCCACCTCAATGAAGGGCTGATGAATGTCAGTGAAGGCTTTCCGGGCCTCAGCTTGCGTGAAGTCCGGCACCAGGCCGTCCCACACATAGCTGTCGGCCGAATAAGGCTTCAGCTCCGGGAAGACAGGACTATCTGGATGCACATAAGCATGTTCCCACAGATTAAGCCGATACCCCATATCATTCAGATCCTGGATCAGCCTTTTTTCATCCGGAAATCTGTTGCTGTCCCACACATAGGTACAGGAGTAGGCGTTCGTCTGCCAGCCGGGCTCCAGACCAAACATGTCGCAGGGCATCTCATCTTCCCTGATTTGCCGGGCCAGCTGCAGGACATCTTCCTGATCCGCATGCCAGTCGGCGCGGTACATGACACCCAATCCCCACATCGGAGGTAACGCCCCGCCGCCGCTGAACAGATTATAGCGGCTGACCGCGTCCTTCATATCCCCGCCGCAAAACACATAAATATCTACTCCTTGCGCCGCAGGGATATCCACCAGCATATTGCCGCTTCCCTTTTTCACTTCCCAGTGCCCCTTCTCGGTGCCTGCCGATTCGAAGCCTTCCAGATCCTGCTTGCTGCCAACTCTCTTGCATCCTCCGCTGAAAAAGGTCGCGTACCGGGCCGTATCCACCAGAATGGCATAACCGGCAGTGCTTACATAAAAGGGAACCGGCGCATGGGAGTCACCCAGATCCGCCGACGGGTCGGAATTCGTGCGCAGCTTCTTCTTGCTGCCGCTCTGTCTGAACGATTTAAGCTGTAAGCCCAAACCGTATACTTCCTCTTCCGGCTCCAAGGGAATCTCCAGCAATACGGAGCCCTGGCGCGGTTGAAAATGAATGTCCTCCCTTAGAAAGGGAAGCGGATGATCTTCAAGCGCATTCAGCGCTTCGAGACATGTGACGGGCTTCAATACCGATACCGGTGTAAATTCTTCGGGTGTTCCGAAGGTCAGCTTAAAGATTCCACTGGCAATTTTCTGCATAATCCATTTCTCCTACTGTAAATAGTTTTTGGAACTATCCCTTCACGCTTCCCAGGACGAGACCAGACACGAAATAACGCTGTAAAAAAGGGTAGACGCACAAGATGGGCAACGTGGCCAGAATGATCTGCGCGCTCTTGGTCGTGCGCGGTGAGATGCTGGCCAGGAGTGCGGCGTCCTCAGACCTCACATTGCTGAAATCGAAGCTGACAATAATGGAGCGTAAATAGGTGGCGAGCGGATAGTTCTCGGTCTGGTTCATGAAGATCATTCCGTCAAACCAGCTATTCCAATGCCCTACCATAGCCAGCAGCAGGATGGTCGCAAAGGCAGGCAACGACAGTGGGAAATATAACCGCCACAGGAGGGTCCAGTGTCCGGCTCCATCTATGCGGAAGGACTCATCCAGTTCCCGGGGCAGTCCTCTGAAGAAATTGATCATCAGAACGATGTTGAAGACCGCCAGGGCTGTCGGCAGGACCAGTACCATCATGGTATCCAGCATGTGGAGGGATTTCACCTGCATGTACAGGGGAACGATGCCTCCGCTGAACAGGATGGTGAACATGAAAAACCATACATAAAACGTCCGCATGCTGAAATCCCTGTTCTCCCTGGAAAGGGGATAAGCCGAAATAAAGGTAACCAGCATCTGCAGGGCGCTGCCCACAAGCACACGGATCACAGCCACGCCCAAGGATCTTAGAAATTCCGGACGGGTAGCGATAAATTTATAAGCGTCCAGTGAAAAGTCCGACGGAAAAAACCGTACCTTCCCCATCGCCACCGCCGAGGCGGAGCTGAAGGAAATGGCTAACGTATTGACAATCGGCGCAATGCAGAGGATTCCCAAGAGAATGAGAAACACTTTGTTGAATACTGCGAACACGGTGCTGCCGTTCAAACGGTATTTCACCCTTGCTCCCCCTTTCAAAAAATGCGGTAATCGGCAAACTTATAGGCCATATAATAGGAAACTGAAATAAGTACTCCGGACACCAGCGATTTAAACAGTCCTACGGCTGTCGCTACGCTGTACTGCGCCTGATTGAACGCCAGCCGGTAGACCAGCGTATCCAGGATATCCCCGGAATCGACCACCAGCGGATTGAGCAGCATGAATACCTGCTCAAACCCGGCGTTCAGCACATTGCCCAGACTGAGAGTAGCCAGAAGAATGATTGTGGGACGAATGCCGGGCAGCGTAACATGCCAGATCTGCCGCCAGCGGCTGGCTCCGTCAATCATGGCTGCTTCATATAAATCCGGATTGATGGAGGTTAGCGCAGCCATATAGATAATCGTATTGAAGCCAAAGTTCTTCCACACTTCAGTAGTGACCAGTACGCCGGGGAACAGCCGGTTGCTGGACAGGAAGCCCACCGGATCTCCGCCAAAGGCCTGGATGAGGCTGTTAATAACCCCCTCCAGACTGAGGACATCCAGAATGATGCCGCCGAGCACCACCCAGGATAGGAAATAAGGCAGGTACATCGCAGTTTGCAGCACCCGTTTCAGCTTCTGGCCGCGCATTTCGTTCAGCAGCAGCGCAACGACGATAGGCACAATCAATGAAAATACAATTTTCAAAATCGAGATATAGATCGTGTTATACATGACTTGCCCGAAGCGGGGCATGGAAATAATATATTTGAAATTGTCCATCCCGACCCATGGACCCGCAAGCCAGCCCTTGAACACGCTAAAATTCTGGAAGGCCATGACAATCCCCATCATCGGGATATAGCAGAATAGAACAGCCAGTATAATTCCCGGTATCAAAAACAAATGGTACGGTAATTCATGTCTGAAGCGGCTCTTCAGGTGCAATGCTCTCACAATAGGCTACCCCTTTCATCACAAGCTGGCGTTGATCTCGTCCAGAATCTGTTGGCCGCCCAGCTTGTGCCACTCGGATACGAAGGTATCGAAGGCATCAACAGGCTCTGCACCCATGATGATCTTCGTGAAAATTTCACGTTCATAATCGCCCAGAATGCCCATTTTGTTCAGCATCGTTTCCGTGGTGCCTCCATAAGCCTGGGGAATCAGATGATCCGTGCCATAGCCCTCCACAATCGTTTTGAAGGCTTTGACCTGGTGATATTCCATATAGCCGGTCCCCTTGCCGTCCAGATAAGCTACGCTCGGTTCGTATTTCCCCGTCTCGGTCAGAGCCTGATCCAGCTTGCTGGGATCGCGCTTCTCGATGGCTTCGATCAGGTATTCCAAAGATTTCACGGTAGCATTATCGGTCGTGAGGGTCCGGGCCAGGGACAAGTGCCCCTGTTCCACAATGGTCTGCCCTTTTTCGAAAGCAAAGAATTTCTTGACCTCGGGATCATTCCGGTTCGGACCGTAAGCCATCTCGTTGTAATCATTCAATAATTGGACGAGAATTTCGGGATGCTTATAGTCTTTGTTCACCGCGTAGTAACTCACCACGGTTGTGCCTACATTGGCAAATACATCCTCGCCGTCGGCGCTTGGGGCCGCCAGTGGAGTCCAGACCATATCCGGCTGGCCTTCCAGGCCCGTGCCGTACATGTATACATTCCAGCAGCGCCCATAGCTGATTCCGTATTTGCCGCCGCTGACCTCCTCCGTTACCTTGGTCGTATCCTTCATGCCAAACTCAGGATCAATCAGGCCGGCCTGATACATTTCTCTGAGCTTGGCCAAGGCATTCTTCATTTCAGGCTGCACGCTGCCGTAGGTGATTTTGCCGTCATCTCCTTTGAGCCAGCTCTGCGGATAGGCATGATAGCCGTTGAAGAATCCGGTGGTGGAGGTAATCCCGTCGAATAGCCAGTTGCTGAACGCCAGCCCGCCGGTGTCGTCGATGCCGTTGCCGTCCGGGTCCTGTTCCTTGAAGGCCTTGGCCACCGCAATCACATCGTCAATGGTCTTCGGCACTGGTAAGTTCAGCTTATCCAGCCAGTCCTGCCTCACCCATAGCAGACTGGGTTCATAGATGACCGAGGTCGTGTAAGGCAAAGCCATGAGCTTGCCGTCAAAAGTAGCCGAATCCATCGCAAGGCCGCCGTCACCGGTGAGAATCTCCTTCGTCAAATCAGAAGCATGCTCCTCGAAAACATCGGTCAGATCCGCTGTCATATCAGCCTTTACCATGGTCTCCAGTTGGTTGGTGGAGGCTTCGATGACGATATCCGGAATCGATCCCGAGGCAATGACGATGTTCAGCTTCTCATTGTATTCATTCTGCAGAGCTGTCCATTCGTGTATGACGTTCAGATTGAACTTGTCAGCATAATGCCGGTACCAGATGTTGTTCGCAAAATCATCCCCTGCGGGATACCCCCAGGTGGGCAGGGAATAACGGCCTACCCGCAGGTCAATGGGTTGCTTCGGATCGGCACTGGAACTGGCAGTGTCTTTGGTATTGGTATTGGATGGTGAGCTGCAGGCTGTCAGGGCCAAAAGAACGGTACTAATAGATAAAGCGGCAATTTTTCTCATGATTTTGCTTCCCCCTCATATTCGGTTTCTGCATGATCTCTTTATTGCACAATCAGAGCCGGCTGGCCCCAGAAGGCCCGGTCATATCCGTAATCGCCCAAAGAATCGGTGATCAGGGTGATGATGACCGAAGTTCCGGCATATTCGGCCA
This sequence comes from Paenibacillus sp. IHB B 3415, assembly GCF_000802655.2. Lineage (NCBI taxonomy): Bacteria > Bacillati > Bacillota > Bacilli > Caryophanales > Paenibacillaceae > Paenibacillus > Paenibacillus sp. IHB B 3415. The sequence goes on from NZ_JUEI01000048.1 coordinate 12,728, forward strand.
GCGGGATACTGAACGGCGTCCAGGCCCCGCCCGGAATTATATCCTGCGACCACTTTACCGTTCCGTTCACCGCTATGCGGAAGCCGGCGCCCTGGGAGGCTTCCGATCCGTCCTTAATGCCGGCGAATCCTTGCAGTACAGCCGGAGTGCCCGCCGGTAAATTCAAAGCATATTCAATATGCGTCTGCCCGTGCTGCGGCGGGTGGGCATCCAGCCCCTGCTTCTCAACACCGAGCACAGAGCCGCTTCCCGGGAATCCGCCGAACGGAGACTGGGCTTGCCCTTCGCTTCCGTCCTCAAACACCAGGCTCGAATGATATGGAGCTCCGGGTAACGATAACGGCAGCTGCACAGGAGCAGACACGTTGTGAATCAGATACACCGTACCCGAGGCAGGTGCTGTAATTTCGTAGTGATGGTTACCTAGACTTACAGACGAGGCTGCTCCGTAGCTGGATTGCACCACAGTTAAGGGCAGCGGGCTGTTCACCTTGAAGTTTACGCTGCGATTACCGCCGTAAGTTGCAACGGCTACCGTCGGCGCCACCCATACGGCAGAATCATTGTCCACCGTCACACCGGGATGCGTCTCCAGCCGGAGGGTCACTTCTTTGCCTGCTAATTCCGACAAATCCAGCTCCATGGCTGTGGGTGAGGCGCTTCTGCTGAACTGCTCTTCACTCAGCACCGTACGGTCCCCAGGCGCTTCTGCCTTATCCCAAGCGGATACCTTGAAGGTGACACCGTCACTGCTCGCAACGTTCTGCTCGGAGCCCAGCTGCACACCGGCTTGGAAGCTCGCTGCCGTTGCTGCGGGCAGACTGATATCAAATTCCAGCCAGGTATGCCCGCCTTGCCACTGTCCTGCGTAAGGCGGATGGGCCAGGATCCGGTCGCCCCAGTGCTGCACAGTTCCTCCTCCGGGGAAGGAGTAGGAGAATCCGCCCGTGGTAGGGAACGGGGCAGCGGTAGTATGGACGGTACCGTCTCCCAGAACCTCTCCTGCTCTAACCGGTCCCTCGTAATTCAGCAGATCTATATCCCCGGACTGAAGCTTGTCGTCCATAACGATGGTGGTGTGGGTGGACCGGCTGGACAGCCGTTTTAGCGCCACATCCTCCGGCCACTCATAGACATGGAATCCCTCGGGATCACGGACCTGGTTCAAATACAGATACGTTTTGTCCGGGTCCAGCCCGAACAGCTTCTGTTCGTCATAGAGCAGCCACCCCGGAATGCTTCCCGGCAACGGATAGGTCTCTGCCCCGTACAAATAACGCATGATGTCGGTGCCCCCGCCGGAAGGGTTCCCGTCGTAGGCGGTCAGCTTCTCGCCATAGGAATCGCGCACATATTTGGCACTGCCGCCGTTTGCTGTCCTAAAAGCAAACAGAGTGGGATCTGACATATTGCTGAAATCGGCTGTAGGCTGTGCGCTCTGGTACCAGCCCGCTTCATCCAGCAATTGTTCCATCAGCGGGGTAGGATTGGCGATCTGGCCCAGATTAGGTCTTGTGAGCATCGGAATAGCCCCGAGTCGGTTCTGAACAACCTTATGCCAGGCCATGAAATAATCCTCCGTGATCGGATTCGCATGATCGGGATGACCGTAAATGGTCGTATACGGGGCAAAAATCGCTGAGCTGGCCGGAACCACCTGATTGATTTTGCTGTCATCCCACGTTCCGCTCGCGGAGAAGATGCCATAGGCATGGCGCTGAGCAAAGGACTCATACCGTGTCGTGATTTCATTCAAGCTCTCCCCGCCCAAGGCGATATCCGGCAGCGCTTCTCTAAGCTCGCGGTGCAGGGCGATATTGCCTTGCATCATGTTGTTGCCGTCAATTAGGCCGTTGGCATCGTTATACATGAGCAGCGACTGGTCCAGATGCAGCGCGTCCGGTCCGACCTCATCCACCAGGGCAGTCATCTTGTTAACGAAGAGTTCCCGCCACGCCTCCGCCGCCGGATTAATAACGGCAAATGAAATCTGTTCCGATCCTGCCGTATACTCCCAGCGCTTCCTCTCCAGCGTGAACGGATCTTTCACCTGATAGGGCTGCATCTGTGTGTAATTTTCGTTGTTAAATGACGTTCCAAATATATTTACATACAGCATCACGCGGAAACCCAGCGCCTGAGCAGCGTCGATCCTGGCTGCGATATCCGGCTTAGGCTCATAATTGGGAAAATTCACATCATAGGGGTCCTCTCTCCAGCCAGGAACAACCAGCAGCGTCCGCTCCGCATCTACCCGCTGCGCAAGCTCCTCAAGCATCGGCTGGTCTTCCAGATCCGTCAGCACCGTGAATCCCATATCCTTGGCCCAATCCGGTGCCTTCGCGGAAGATTCAGCTAACCCGAAGGCGCCATCTGCCCACTCCCGGTACATCGCCGATCCTTTTGCCCAGTCACCGGCGTAGGCTTTAAGCCGCCAATCGGTGGAGACCGCCTTGGTCGTTTGCTGAAATGGAGCGGGCGCTTGCGTCTCTATTCCAACATAGAAGCTGCCATTCTCATGCTTCACATGCAATGTTTTGAAGAAATCGGCATTGTCATCCGCATGAACCAGCAGTCCGCCATCTGCCCCCTGCACAAGAAACATCTGCGCCTCCCAGACATCGGGATAGGTGAACTGGGAGAAGCCATAGGCGGCGTCCGGTGATTCGGCAGTGAGCCGAATCCCGCCCAGTGCAGGAATAATCAGATCATACGTATCGGGGATAATGAATCCCCATTGCACGCCCGATATGCCTGGTTGCTCTGTCTGCGCATGTTGGCTGACGGTCAAGGTACCGTCATATTTACGGGCAACCGTCGTCTCCAGCTCAGCCAGCGAAGTGCCCGACCCCCATGTATGTTCATAGGTGACATGCCCTCTCTTCGCTGAAACGGTGGAAGCTGCCGTATCATTCCACAGATTGTTCTGCGCCAGATGGCGGATACCGGTCAGCTTGCCTTCGTTGCCGCGGGCCAGATTTATCGTTCCATAGGTGAAGTCGATGGCTGCCGTGCCTGAATCAATCGTCACCTTCACATTAGCTGTATCTGCAAAACTAAGACCCGGCAGACTGCCACACAAAAGGATACACGCCACACATACCATCACTGTTCTTCTGACAACATTGATCATTACCTATCCCCTCTCTTCATCCGGATTGGAATGGACCTACATTGCAAACTGCCTGGTAATGAATTCCGCACTCCCCTCACTCACGAACAGCCCCATCCCTCCTTGCTGGAAATCATACAGCCGCGTGCTTAACGCGAGTTCTTCGTTCACATAGACTACGCATACCTGATCTTCCAGATATATGCTTAACGAGCAGGCGGTTCCGGGCAGCAATTGCAGCGGCCGCTCCATGCCGACGGCGTAGGGGACATCTCCCTTCCTCGGCCACTGGTCAACAACAATCCGGTTACGGCCCGGCTCCAGCCGGATCATATACCCCTGCCCGAACTCCTGATCGGTCCGCAGCACAATGCCGCAGCCCCGGGTGCCGGGAGCGAACGTTATCGTCGCCTCCAGCTTGCAGGCGCCGTCCGGTAATGGCCCCGCATAGGCACCGGCGAAGGAATCGGCTGCCGTAACCGCGGCCGTGCTGCCGCTGAACTTCCAGCGTCCGAGCACTTCGGTGAAGGATAAAGCGCTTTCCTGATTGAATGCAGCATTCAGGGTATCCGGCACTTTTACAAGCAGCGCACCATCCGTGCCCTGTACGACTTCATGCACAACCAGATGTCCGCCCCATTGCCAGGTGCCCCCGTCATGCTCACCTTCCCGCGTCGGATTCCATCCGAATGCATAACGCCGCTCACCGTCAGTCCAGGTCTTGGCGGCATAAAATGCCCGGGTGTCGAGTGCATCATTCTCGGGCGCCAGCCAAGGTCCCTGCAGCGAGCGGCTCATCCGGTAATGCGTGACCGTGCGGTCGGAGAATGTCGAGTACAGAAGGTACCACCATTCCCCCATCCGGAACAGATCCGGGCATTCGTGAGTAGTATACAAGTAAGGAGCCCAGAACGGATCGCGTACCTCCCAGTCGGTCAAGTCTTTCGAGGCGCATAGGGCAACGCAGCCGCGGCGACCCGCGGGACCTTCCTTCAAACGGGCGGCAAGAAGCATCCAATATTCCCCCGCCTCCTCGTTCCAGAACACAAAAGGATCGCGCCAATCATGCTCTTCGTAGCCCTCCGTTGGCGCGTAGAAAGCATCCTCCGGCCGTTTTTCCCAATGTACAAAATCGCTGCTGACCGCATGCATCACTGCCTGCTGCGCCTTGCCCTCCGCCGGATAATGAAAATTGTTGCCGGTATAGAAAATATGATAAAGTCCGTCTTTCTTGAGCACGCATCCCGTATAGATATACAAGTCCTGCTCTGATACCCCTCCCCTGGGCAGAACCTCTCCGTATTCCTTGTAGTGAATAAAATCTTGGGTCCCCAGCAGAAACCAGGGCGTGCCTTCACCGTGTCCTTCCCTGTCGCGCCAATCTTTCAAATACAGCAGCTTGAACTCGCCGCCTTCATAGAACGGTATAACGTCAGCCAGCCAGCCGTCTTCAGGCTTGTAGAATAATTTGCTCATGCTGTTTGTTCACACTCCTCAATACGTCATGTAAGATGGATTATTGTGCAGAGAGCCAGTCATTCATTTCTTCCAGAATCGCCTTGCCGCCAAGCCTGTTCCAATCCGTTACGAATCGATCGAATTCATCAATGGAAACCGCACCCATAATAATTTTGGTGAAGGTTTCTTTCTCGAGTCTGTCCAGCATGGCCCACTTCTCTGTCATCGTAGGGGTCTGTCCGCCGAAGGCAGTCATCAGCAGCCGGTCGCCACTATAGTGGTCCATGGTCGTCTCGAACCCGAAGTATTGATGGGCAACGGCCCAATTGTCCATATTCCCGGTTGTCAGGTAATCAAGAGTTGGCCCGTATTTGTCGGTTTCGGTGAGCGCATCCTTCAGCAGGCTTCCATCCTCGTTCCTGATGGCCTCGCGCAGTAACGACAACGACTCTGCCACATCCTCGTTGGATACACCGGATTGGACAAAGGACAGCCTGGAGGTGTTGATCCGTCCGCCGGCTTCTTCCACGGTAATGAATTCGCCTTCGCCGCGTCTGGAGCCGTGAACCACCTCTTCATGCAGGTTCAGCATTTTCACCACAGCCTCCGGGTGCTGATAGCCTTTGCGCACTACGACATATCCGCTGGCCGAGAAGCCTACGCTGGCCTTGGCCGGCACGCCATCCACCGAAGGCACCGCATACGGCTTCCACTCCATTCCGGGGTTTTGCCGTACAGCATCCAGGAATACATAGGGATTCCAGTTGGCGCCGAACGTCATGCCGAGTTTGTTCGCGGAGATATCTTCCACCACCTGGTTGCTGTCCTTGACACCGAATTCCCGGTCCAGCTGCCCGCTCTTATACATCTCCTGAAGCTTGCCCAGCGCACGCTTCATCTCCGGCTGTATGGAACCGTAAATCACTTGACCGTTCCCGTCCTTGATCCAGGTCTGCGGATAGGCGTGATACGCATTGAAGAATCCCGTAACTGAGGCAATGCCGCCATACAGGTAATTATTGATGGCCAGGCCAAAGGTATCCTGTTGGTTGTTGCCGTCGGGATCTTCCTTGGTGAATGCATCAGCAATCGCAAATACCTCCTCCAGCGTTTTGGGCTCAGGCAGACCCAATTTGTCCAGCCAGTCCGTACGCACCCACAGCAGATTGGCTTCGTAGATCGGAGCATTGACGATGGGAATGGCCAGCAGTTTGCCGTTGAACGTGGCGGAAGCCAAGGCCGCGCCGCCGTCTCCCATCTGCAGTTTTTTGGTGCGGCCGGAAGCGTAGCGCTCGTAGACCGCCGTCAGATCTTCCAATTGATCCGCATTCGCCAGCTGTTTGAGCTGGCCTGCCGAGACGGAGAACATCTCCGGCAGACTGCCCAAAGCGATCAGGACATTCAGCTTGCGGCTGTACTCGCCCGGCAAAGCGATCCAATCGTGTTCAATTTCGATGCCCAGCAGGCTGCGGTACTCCCGGTACCAGATATTATCTTCAATGCTGTCACCGCCGGGATACGTCCAGGTCTGATCGACCGGACGCGCGATGTGAAGCTGAATCGGCGGATCGTATTTTCCAAACGGGTAGACTTCATATTCCGCAGCGTTCAGGCTTCTGTCCGTTCCGGGACTGCTCGCACTCAGCAGAAGCGATAGAACGATTCCGTAAGACGTCAAGACTGCCAATCTCTTTCCCTTCACTTCTTATCCCCCCTAAATCTTGGTGGGCCTTTCGTGAAAGTTCGCCTTATTTAGCATTATTATAGGCTCACTTCCCCTAGCCCCTCTACTCGCCGATTTTCACTTTTGATTATCCGATTTGGATAAGGTATGCCGCTCTCTGTATTCCTGGGGAGTAATGCCTGTCTCCTTCTTGAAAAAGCGGTAGAAGGATTGCTCCGTCATAAAGCCGACCGCTTTCGAAATGTCCTGAACAATCAGACTGCCGCCCTCCAGCAGCTTCTGGGCTTCCGCCAATCGGGAGGAGGCCACGTAATCCGGCAACGACTGGCCCGTTAATCGTTTGTACAACCGGGTCAAGTAATACGGATTGTAGCCTACGACATCACCGATCCGGGTCAGCGAGAGATCGCCTGCCAAGTGGTGCTCCACGTATAACCGGACGCGGGTAATCAAATCATGCTCGCGGTAGACCAGGTCATCTTGCTTTTGTTCAAACAGCTGCATGGCCAGCGCCGACAAATAATCTTCCGCGCTCTGCCAAGAAGGGTGGGCCTCATATCTTGTAAGCTTGTCCAAATCAATGGACTCTCCGATGACCTCATGCAGTTCCCAGCGGTTCATATAAGACAGCAACAAACACATGAGCGAATAGTAGATCTCCAGCTTCAGCCGGTTGTCGGTGCCACGCGCAGGGGAGGCCAACGCTGCCAGCTTGCCGAATTCGAGAAAAAAATGCTCCTGCTGTCCGTTGTCCAAATAAGCCGCCATGGCTCCCAGCTTCCCCAATTGGCTGCTAATTTCATGATGTTGCAGTTCCGCCTGCTGCGCCTCCTCTCCAGCTTCCTTGCGCCGTTCGATCAGGACAAGCTCCTTGCCCATGCCGAGTCCCCGTCCCAGCAGCGCCTTCAGGGTGCTGAACTGCCGGGGCGCCTCCTCCCAGGGGCGAAATGCTGCACCGGCCGAGAACGACAGCCGCAGCTTCAGCAGCCGCTTGCAGCTCATGGCGATCGTCTCAAGCATCCCATGGATGAACCGGAGCGCCCTCGCCCTGTCCTCCGGAGCGTCTGTCATAGGCTGCAGCAGCCACAGCAGCTTGTTCTTCTCATAACGCAGACTGAGGCAGCGCACGGAGGGGAGCCAATATTCTTCGGCAATATTCCGGATAGCGTACAGCATCAGCTCCCTGTCTGCTACACTAAGCTCGTCCCTCCAATCGTCTACACGCCCGATGGCGAGCATTACGCCGCAGCCGGCATCCAGCGGGCATTCCAGCTCCTGCAATTTGTGTGCAAGCTGGCTTACGAGCGGGTTATCCCCCTGCAACAGCTCCAGCAAATAATCGCCCAGCAGCAGGGGACGGACAAGCTGGAGCTGCCGGTGTGCCCGCTCGATCAGCTCCTCTGCTTCCACCGCCGCATATAGCTGCGCAGCGGCCTGCTCCACAGCGTGAAGAATCGCTTCCTCGCCTTCTGTCTTTAGCAGATAGTCCACCCCGCCGCCACGCATGACTTGCTGTATATAATCAAATTCGTTATATCCGCTCAAAAAAATAATTTTGCACCACGGCCAGTGACGTCTGATTTCCTGCTGCAGTTCAAGCCCGTCCATTCCCGGCATGCGGATATCGGACAATACAATATCGAACTTCATCTTTCCCAGCTGCTCCAGTGCCTCCGCAGCGGAATACGCACCATATACCTCCAGCTCCAGCTTGTCCCAATGGCCGAACAGATCAAGCAGGTTCCGTACAATCCACCGTTCATTATCAACAATCAGCAGTCTGATCATGGCTGTCTCCCTTCTTCCCGTCTTATCATCAGCAGCACCTTCAATCCGCCCAGCCCGCTGCGTGACACCTCAATTCCGAACGCCGGGCCATAGTTCAACTGAAGCCGGCGGTGCACGTTCAGGATTCCTGTCATCTCCATGGCTTCTTCAGCAAGGGCCAGCGTTCTGCGCAGCGCATTCAGCTTCTCGTCGTCCAGCGATTCGCCATTGTCTTCAACCCCGATGACAAGCCGGTCCACTCCTTCCTCCCGGAAGGATACCCGCAGAATCCCTTCTGCCAGCTTGTTCTCCAGCCCGTGGGCATAAGCATTCTCAATTAATGGCTGGACAATGAGCCGAGGCACCATAGAAGTCTCCCACCCTTGCGGTATGGGCTCCAGTTCGGCTGTAACCGTACCGGAGAAACGTATGTTCTGAATCTCCACATATGACCATGCATGCTTCATCTCTGCAAGCAGACTGACCTGCTCCGCTCCACTACGTGTAATAAACTGAAAATAGCCGCTGAGATGGTGAAGCATCCGGTCGGCTACTTCATATTCCCTCATCCGGACGAGACCCTGGAGAATAAAGAAGGTGTTGTAGAAAAAATGGGGGTTGATCTGCGATTGCAATTGCTTAAGCTCGGATTGCTGGGATCTGATCTGCTGCTCATACACTTCATGAATCAACTCCTGAATCCGCTCCAGCATATGGTTGAAGTGATTATACACATAATTGAATTCATCCTGATTGCCGTGATACAGCCTGACGCTCAGATCGCCCATCTCCACTTTCCGGAAGGAAGTAATCAGCCGCCTCATCGGCTTATGGATAAACCGGTATATCCAGTAAGAGAAAACTACGGCGAGCAGCAAAGCGATCAGCGACTCTCCCCAAATCCAGTTGCGATGCTTGTTCAGAGGCTGGAGCACCGTTTCCGCAGGAACAAAAACGGCTAAAGTCGTCCCCAGCAGCGGTGAATATTCACTGGCTCCAAAATAGTCAATGCCTGCTGACTCCAGCCGGTATTGGCCGGACTCGCCTCCGTCGTTGAGCAGTTCCCCCCGCAGAGCTTCCCCGAACGCAGCCAGCAGCGAGTCCTCCACACCGGAGGCAATCTGCCACTGACCGCCGGTGTCCATCCATAGAGCTCCGCCGCCCTCTCCCTCGGCCATGCTGGAGAGTGAGCGGAGAATCTCCGGGCGTGACAGCTGAATTTCGATGGCCAGCACAGGCGGGCGGCCGGCGTACACCGCATCGGGGTAGACGCCGCTCATCAGCAGCTTCTCGCCCATGCCGAAGATCGGTGATTTCATGTGGGCCGGGTTCAGAATGTCCTCCAGTTCTTCAAGCGGCATCGCACTGTCGAAATTGTTGGCATTGATGCTTCGGTCCAGGGAAGGAATATACAGCTTAACGTTCTCCACGAACGGGCTGGAGCTTTTGAGCAAATATAATTTGCTCTTGGCGGATAACAAGGCGCGGGTCCGTTCATAATCGTTCAACTGGTTCGGAACCGTCGCCAGCAAGAGCAAATCATCGTCATTGACATACTCCAGCTTCAGCCGCGTCAGCCGCGTCAGCTCTGTCTCCAGCGAAGTCAGATAGAAGTGGACACGGCTGGCCATGGATTCCGAGATTTGCTTCTGGACAACCTCCTGTCCGGATTGATTCATGACCAGGCCCCACAGGTAGAGCGGAATAATGACAAGCAAGAAAGCCATAACAAGTTTGGGATATATTGAAAGCGTTCTCATAAATCTGATCAATAGCATCTCTCTCCTTCATCAGCCTTCCCTGTAGTCCCATCATACCTCTGCAGCAGGCCCTTAAACAATAATAAAGAGAGGCGGTTAGCCTCTCACATTTCAAGCAGAAATTGTATGGTTTTGTCCTCGAAGCCCGGCAGCCGTTCATGGATAAAATCGGGATAGATCTCCAGTTTCTTCTCGCAGCGGATTCGGTTGTAGGCGGCGAATTGTGTCGAAGGCGGACACACCGTATCCAGCAATCCCACACCCATCATCACTTTCCCGCTGATCCGGTCCGCCAGGTGTTGAACATCAATGTAGCCGAGCCGTTCAAAAATCTCATTCTCCCGAAGGTGCTGGGGATCGCGGTGACGGAAAAAAGTCCGCAGTTCCTCGTAGGCATCTCTGGCCAGGTCCATTTCCCATACCCGTTTATAATCACACAGGAACGGGACACTGGGCGCAGCCCGGTTGACCCGCGGCTCAAGCGCCGCACAGGCCAGCGCCAGCCCCCCTCCCTGCGATCCGCCGATTGCACCGACGCGGGCGGCATCCACTTCCGGCATGTCCATTACAATTCCAGCCAGCTGCGCCGCATCAAGATAGATCTGCCGGAACAGCAGCCGTTCGGGCGCATCATCCAGTCCGCGAATCAGGTGCCCTTTATGTGTGGTCCCTTTGACCCCGCCAACATCTTCGGACAGTCCTCCCTGGCCTCTGCAATCCAACGTGGCTATAGTAAAGCCCAAGGAAGCATAGATCAGCTTATCGGCCCAGTCATCCGAGTGGTGGGCGTACCCGTGGAACTGCACTACCGCCGGGTGCGGGCCGGCAACATGCTTCGGCTTGACCAGCTTCGCATGGATACGTGCTCCGCCTATCCCCGTGAAATACAAATGGTAGCATTCGGCGAACGGAACCTGAAACTCGCTTCTCACCAGTTCAACACGGGCATCCGTATTTCTCATCTCTTGCAGTGCTTGTTCCCAGTAAGCCTCGAAGTTGGCCGGACGGGGATTACGTCCCTCATAAGTCAACAATTGTTCTAACGGCATATCGACTAGCGGCATTAATATGCGCCTCCGTCTCTCTTGGTTTGTGTGTCCTATATCAAATACAGTACAATGTTGCCAGCAACGCAGATCAGCCCGGAAGAAAAGGAGGCCGCACCATGAGCTTGTTGTTCAACCTGCCCGAAGTCAAGGAATTGCTGCGCAATTTCTATACATTGACCGGTATCCGCACAGTGATTTTCGACAATTCCTTTACTGAGCTGGCTGCCTATCCCACCCGCCATTCGACATATTGCCACATCATCCGGAGTGATCAGCGCGCAGAGGCCCAGTGCATCCTCTGCGACCAGGCAGCCTGCACCCAAGTGAAAAAGGAAAAGACCTTATACACCTATCAATGTCATGCCGGACTTACAGAAACGGTGGTTCCTATTCAAACGGACAATCAGGTCATCGGGTATATTATGTTCGGCCAATTGCTGCAGACCGGGTCCCGCGATGAGTTATGGCAGAAGGTCTGTGAAAATATAAGCCCCTATAATGTGGATATGAATAAACTGTACAGCGCCTTCCAGCGAAAAAAGCACATCTCCAAGGAAGTCATTGATGCTTACGCCAAAACCATGGAGATGAGCGCCAGCTACCTGTATCTATCCCGGATGCTGGTTCTGAAGGAGGATACGCTGGCACAAAAGATCAACGGTTATATTACAGAGCATATCCAGGAACCGCTGTCCGTTCCCGTTCTGTGCAAAGAATTCAGCATCAGCAAATCCCATCTCTACAAGCTCTCGGAGCAGAACTTTGGCATGGGCATTGCGGAATATATCCGTAGCCTCCGTATTCAAATGGCCAAAAGGCTGTTGGGTGACACCGATAGTCCGATTTACGAAATTGCGGAGCAAGTCGGCATTCCCGATTATAATTACTTTACCAAAGCCTTTAAAAAGGTCACCGGCACATTGCCCAGAGTCTACCGCAAAGAAAACACTTTACAAGGACGCACTCTGGACCGGTTCTGATTGCACCTGAGTGGAAGCGTATACAGCAGGGAAGGCGCCATGGCAGCTTCCCGCAATAACCGATTTTTATCACCCCCAGCTTATAGCAATTCTGCCTGCTCTTTGCTGATCTTATCATCCGGTCCCTAGAGCAAAATAGTAATAAACGTTTCAGTTAATAGTCATTTTGTTTCAAGGTGTGCACTACTGTACGCGAAAAAAATGCTAATTCATTTCTACATTTTCACCGGTTAGGGTGATGCGTGCTTGGCTGGGCACGCGACAAACAAAAAAGCCGGCTTTCGCCGGCTCTGCTTAAATCCAAGCGCGAAGATTCACCTGTTTGATGAAATCCGCCTGGGACAAACTTTCTTTGGATGTTGTCTCCAGCTCTTCCGCTTCAACTTCCTCACCGTTCATCAAATGATGGAACAGCTTCTCGTTGTATGTCGATAGAGCATAATCTATCAAAGCTTCGTGCGTGGCTCTTTCAGCTTCTAGTACCAGCAATTGCTCTTCGGCCTCAATATCCTCCGCCGTAACATAGAAATTTCTATTGGCCTCGGGAACACGAATGACATAATCAAACGCATTATCTGGATTGCGGTCGTAAGCAATTAGGTAGCCGTAGTCTCCGATAGGAAGACTCTGCTCAAAAGCGTCCGCGACAATGACAATCTTCTCTCCTAAACGCAGCATCGTCCTACCTCCTGACCAAAATCTATCATGGTTCTGCTTGTTTCAACAGTCTACTAAAAAAAGATAGAGCTGTCCAGCCGCAGGAGTGTAGTCCGATGATTTTTCGCAGAAAATACTCTGAAAATTCTTGAAAACGTGCTATTCTATTGCAATTTTATCAATTCGGCAATTTATTCCTGCGAATGAGCAGCGAAGCTCCGGCAATACAAGCAACGATTAACACCGCTGCTGAGATCATCGGCCCGCCGGTTACTCTGCCTTCTGCAAGCATGCCGGCAGACATTCCGGGCAGAGCTGCAGGCAACCAGGCAGTCCTGGAAGGCAGCAGGCTGTGGGCGAGACTCATCCCCGCAGCAAGCAGGAGAGTAAACCCGGCAGCAGCAGGTCCGCGCAGCCAGGCGCTGAAGAGCAGCGTAAGTGACACCGCACACAGCAGCCAGAGTGCATAGAGTCCGGAAGCCGCCGCAACTGCGCCCCAGGCTAAGCTCCCCATAAGCTGCACTGTATAATAAGCCGCTCCCGCAACCCCCAGTACCAGTGCAATTATCAGCACTGTGAAATTTGCCGCCCATTTGGCAACAACGATGGATACCGGTGAAACAGGTCTGGCCATCAGCAGCTCGGCTGTCCCGCTGCTCCGCTCCCCGGCCAGGCTGTTCATTGTCCCCAGCACCAGAATCAGGATGCCAATCGTTCCGTATTGGCCCAGAGCCTGGGCCATTACCGCAGCGGCCCCAGGCATCTCGTAGCTGTCCATAAATCCTGCCGGGACATTTGAAGAGGCTGCCAGTATATCAGCCATATAAAAGGTGACCAGCGGCTGCATGATGCCCAGAATAATAAACACTACAGGTATCCAGATCAGCTTATAGCTGCGCACTGCCTCCAGCATCTCTCTCGAATACAGGGCCCAGAGCTTGCTCATGTTCCCACCACTTTCATAAACAGATCCTCCAGCGTCGATGAACCTGCTTCAAATTGCAGCAGCGGAATATCCAGCCCTGCCGCTTCCTGCAGAATCGTCCGGCGCGCGAGCCCGACATCGCTTACGTTAAAGACTGCCCTGCCGTCCGAAATACTTGCTTCTTCAATAAAAGCTTTGTGCCTAAGCTCCTCCAGCCACCGGACAGCCTTATCTTCCTTCGCTGTGGTTATTCGGATAACCGGAAGACTGTACTCTGCCCGGAGACGGGCCAAGGTCCCCTGCACAGCTATAGCTCCCCGGTTCATCAATATGACGTCATCGCATATCTCTTCCGCATCATGCAGCACATGGGTGGAGAAAATCACAGTTGTCTCTTCCCGGATGTCCCGCAGCAACTCCATCACTTCCCGGCGCCCTATAGGATCAAGCGCGGAGACAGGCTCGTCAAGCAGCAGCAGACGCGGGCGGTGCACTAAGGCCTGGGCCAGCCCCAGGCGCTGCTTCATACCGCCGGAATATCCGCCGATCCGGCGGCGCGCTGCGGAACTAAGCCCCACGCGCTCCAGCACTGCGCCCGACACCGCCGCAGCTTCTTTGGCGGCCATGCCGCTAAGCTTGGCGGCAAAGATCATATATTCGAGACCGCTCATCCAGCTGTAAAAAGCCGGAGACTGCGGCAAATAACCAAGCTGCCGGCGGTAATCCGTTCCGGGAGGAGCGCCGCCAAAGGAGATGCTCCCGCCGGTAGGCGGCAGAAGACCGGCAAGCATGCGCAGTGTGGTGGTTTTGCCTGCTCCATTGGGTCCCAGCAAAGCGACACAACGCCCGGCTTCGGCCCCGAAGCTGATGCCGTCCACGGAGGGATGTCCGCCAAAGCTTTTGCGGAGATTCGTAACCTCAAGCAGCAGCATCAGAGTTCTTTCCTTCCCAGTGTGAAATAAGCTATACTTCCTAGCAGGTTGCCAAATACCAGGATCAGCACCCACATCCATTTGGGCCCGCGGACCTGCTCTGTCCTGGCCAGCGAGATCAGACCTACAACCGCCAGCAGAATCTGCAGCGCCAGCAGCGGCGCAATCAACCCCCAGTTCACTTTATCCATCCGTACACCCTCCATACTCCAGTTTGCTATTCTGAAACCCGCTTCCCTGTCCGCCTTCAGCGCTTCTGCCCGGCCTTCCGCCTGCCCGGGAGAACTACAAACAGCAGATAACACAAAGCCGGTGACGGGAAACCGGTAAGGCCCCAAATTCCCCAGAACCAGGCCATTCTGCCCTTCCCTCTGCCCTGAGCATTACGGAACAGCCAAGTCCCCTGCAGCATCAGTACAGCAGCTATACAAAGCCACAGCCACAAAGGCGCCTTCTGCAATTCACTCACTCTTCAGCATCCTCCCGTCGCAGCCTGATCCGTGCTACTCCCAGACTGCCAAGTGCTGCCAGGGGAAATAGCGCCTGCAAGCCCCAAAACAGTGCCGGGGCAGAGTTTAGAATAGATAGCACTACGCTGAGCAGGAGTAGAGCCACCAGAGAGAATATCAGCAGTTCCTTGCGCTGCCGCTTCACGCGGCGGATTGCTTCTGCCGCAATAAGCTGCTCCAGCTCCGGCAAGGAGGGAGGCGCCACATCGGCATAGTGCTGATCCAGAATCTCCAGTTCTGCTGACAGCTTATTCAGCAGCTCTTCATCACTGTTAAACCTCATCCTCGTCCAGCTCCTTTCGCAATTGATTCAATCCGGCTGCTACCCTTGATTTGGCCGTGCCGGAAGGGATCTGCAGCATCTGGCCGATTTCATCATAGCCATACCCGTAATAATGCTTCAGCAGTACAGCCATTCTGTGGGCAGTAGACAGGCGGGATAAGGCATCAAGCACTTCACTCCACTCCATATTCCGGCTCTCAAACCTCCAGCGGATACTGCGGCTCCCCTGCTCCTGAGCCTGCTCCTTCTGCCACTTCAACTCACGCTTCCACCGCCGCTTGCGGTCGATGTAGAGCCGGCTGGCAATCGTTATCAGCCATGAAGAAAATGCAGAGGTTCCATTGTAACTTCCCATCTTCTCCATGCATCTGACCATTGTATCCTGAGCCAGTTCTTCCGCAAGTGAAGGGTCCATTGTAGCTTTAATCAGATACTTGTACAGGAAGGGATAATGCTCCCGCAGCAGCATAGCTGTTGCCTTGGCATCCCCCTGCTGCGCCAGTCTGATCTTCTCCAGCGTCCCGTCGCCCATAGTCCCTCCTCTTTCTCTTCCTCACATCTGTAATACGATTATGTATTGTAGATCGTTCATTCAGGGTCAGAATTATTCTGCAATTCCCACAGCCTGCGCCTCCATGGCTGGACGGCTCCCTTGCCTCTGGGGAAGCGCCAGAACAGAGAAATCTTATTATCCCCATTCTCTGCAGCATACTCTACGGAATTCTGCTCCGCCACGCCTTCCCCGTCTGTTCTCAATTCCCCATAGTCCAGTTGGTGATGCATATCTTCCTTCATCTGCTTCCTCCCATGAAATTAAAGACATATAGACAAAAAAAAGAACGCAAACCGGGATTATTCCACAGTCTGCGTGCTTCGCGAGGTAAATGTTACATTTAATTAACATTATTGTAGCAACTCTGTATCTTTTTGTCCATCTCTAATTTCCCGAATTATGTCATAACCGGCATAAACACGTCGTTACATAGGAACGTATGGGTTATTTAGCTTCTCAAACCCGATAGAGGTGCGCGGACCATGTCCGGGAAATACCCTCACTTCTTCATCCAGCCGGTACAGCTTACCGCGGATCGAATCAAACAGATCCCGTTCTCTGCCGCCGGGAAGATCGGTGCGTCCTACTCCCATTTTGAACAATACATCGCCGGAGAACAGATCATTTCCGCACAGGAAGCTGACACTCCCCGGAGAGTGTCCAGGCGTATGCAGCACCCGGAAGGTTAAACCGAGCAGCTTCAGAATCTGGCCTTCCGCCAAATCGTATTCTGCCGGATCTGTACTGACCGGAGGGGATGATTCAGGCCACATCAGCGAGCCGTTCAGCTTGGGACTGCCCAGCCACTCACTCTCCAGAGCATGTATATACACTGGGCACTTCTTAGCCTTGCGGACCTCATCCAGACCGGCAATATGATCAAAGTGGGCGTGAGTCAGCAGGATAGCCTCTATTTCCATACCTTCAGCAGCACGGAGAAGGGCAGCCGGATTGGCACCGGGATCAATAATCACACCTTTGGCAGGGTCGGCTCCTGTCAGGAGATAAGCGTTCGTCTGAAGCGGTCCAAGATTATAAGACCTAATATTAAGCATCGGCATTAGAATCCGGAGATCAGACTGCGCAGCTCTTTGGCAATAACCGCGTGTGATTCCGTTCCTTCTCCGTAGGCTTGGCCCATGGCTTTGCGCACTTCGGTGATTTTGCCCTCATAATCCGCAGCTTCACGGTCCGGGTTCTCCTGTTTAAACTCTCTCATCAGAGACTGTACATGCTCCGGACGCGGTCCCCAATGCCCCAGCACATAACCGCCGGTATCGGCAAAAATCACGATCGGAACCGAACGTCCGCCCATGGTCAGGAAGTTATCCATAACATCCTGATTCTCTTCCAGAATCAGAACTTCAGTCTTAATGCCTGCCGTCTCCAGGATGCGGAACACCACAGGGACATTACGAACCACATCTCCGCACCAGTCAGCAGCCAGAATCAGTACCCGCAGATCATCCCGGTGATTCAGGCTCTCGAAATATTCCCGGTCACTCTCATCTGCCCAGGCAAACTTCTCATACCAGGATTCAAAAGCCTGCTGGTTCTTCGTCATGCCTTCCACGAACTGGCGCGGAGTCAATCCCTGACCAAATTTAGAAGCTACATTCTGTTTCATACTGCACTACCTTTCTTCTTGGATTTGTACCACTTGAACAGGAAATACAGAACAATAACCGCAAGTGCGGCAAGAATGATTTCATGCGTATACTTAGCTGCGACTTCATCAATAGTCTCCCATTTATCGCCGAGAGTATATCCGAGATATACAAACAGTGCACTCCATGGAATAACAGCCAGCGTGGTCAGCATAGTGAACTTACCGAGCGGCATGCGCGAAATACCAGCGGGAACAGAGATCGCATGACGGACAACCGGGATAAAACGGGCGGTGAAGATTACGCCGGTCCCGTATTTCTGGAACCATTCTTCAGAATGGTCAATATGCTTCTTTTTGATAAAAATATACTTGCCGTACTTCTCCAGCACCGGTCTGCCGCCATAACGGCCGATCCAATACACAAAAATCTGGGCGACTACCCCGCCAATTGTACCAAACAGAACCGCGCCAAAATAATTAATATCTCCCTGCGAGACCAGATAGCCGCCAAAAGCCAATACAATCTCACTTGGTATGACTTCAATCATCAGGCCAATCATTATTCCGAAGTAACCCAAACTCTGAATCCATTCAAATAAATGCGAAATCAGTTCAGATATAAAATGCAACTGCAGCTCTCCTTCCATGTGTTGCGTAATCAGCCTGGCATTCTGCTGGCAGAATCCTAAGCCTCGTCCGCTCTATGTATCCAGCTTCTCCTAGCCTATTCTAGCATATGCAGGCTTACGACTTCTACTTATGGAAAATGGACATTCGGTTCTCTGCTATAGAAGAGCAGGTATTCCAGCATTGACAAAGTGTGGAATGAAGATCTATTATACATTTAGATAATTATTTAAATATCGAAAGGGGCTGCGGAGTTGAATGAATCCTTCAAGGCGCTGGCCGATCCGACCCGGAGACAGATTCTCCGCCTGCTGCGGGAAAAGGATAGGACGGCCGGAGAAATTGCCGATTTTTTCAATATGTCCAAACCCAGCATCTCCCATCATCTGAATGCACTGAAGCATGCGGGACTGGTGCAGGACGAACGGAAAGGCCAGTTTATTCTCTATTCGCTGGATTCCACAGTGCTCGAAGAAGTGCTGGGCTGGTTCCTGGAATTGACGGGTACGGGTACGGAGAGTAAGGCCGTTGCGGATGAACCGGCTGAAGATGCGTTAGGCTCAAAAGGCGCAGGTTCAAAGGGGACCAGGGGCCGGGAGCATGATTTTGACACGGAGGGTGAATCAAGATGAAGGATTTCCAATGGAAATGGCAGGACACACTGATTGTAATTCTGGGATTGTTCTCGCTGGGCTACGCATTGTTGAATTACGGCAAGCTGCCGGATCAGCTTCCTGCCCAGTTCAGCATTACAGGCAAGGTTAACACTTACTGGAGCAAGGGCTCACTCATTGCTTTTTTCTCCTTCATGGGACTGATCTTCCCTATAGCCATGCAGTTTATGCGTACAATTGATCCCAAAAGAGAGAACTACACTAAGTTTCAAAGCGCTTATAAAATGATACGCCTGGCAGTGGGCATTATATGCGATGCTGCACTTGTGCTGTCGGTCACACACGGTCTGAATGAGCAATTTGCCGCCGGAAAGTGGGCTACTGTGAGTCTCGGGCTGCTGTTTATTGTGATCGGAAACTTCATGCCGCAGATCAGGGATAATTATTTCACGGGTGTCCGTACACCCTGGACGCTGGCTAACCCTGTAGTCTGGCGGAAGACCCACCGTCTCTCTGGAATCATGTGGGTGATTGGCGGACTGCTGATTGCACTGGGGGCTTTTATGCCAAAAGCTCTGTCGATCAGCATGATCATTACCGCCCTGGTTATCGCTACTATCGTGCCTTATGTGTATTCGTGGCTGATCTCGAGGGGGATCAAGGCCTGAAGCCGGCCGCAGCACTGCACCGAGATTCGGAAGAACGCTACTGGAGATGCACATGTAATGAATTCAGCCGGACAGAGTGCCTGCTTAGAGTTTCAGTGCTCAGCGGGCCACAATCTTCTCCGGCTTATCAAGCGTAGCCAGTGCCTGCAAAGCTCTCAGCCGAAGGTAAACCCCTTCGGCTTGTTCATTGATCCCGAAGCCGCGGTCATTATGCCGCCGGCCTGCGCTATGCTCCCTGCCGGCAAGCAGGCTGTATTGCCGCAGCAGTTCCAGTCCGGCAGCTGCGCTGTCTGCAGCCCTCTGCCTGTTGCCTTCCGCCAATCCGCGTTCGGCCATTTTAAGCATCCCTTCAATCGCCGCCAGTCTTTTGGCGGCGTTAAATATGTCGGCCTTCAGGCTGCGGCGTACCCAGTACAACGCCTCTCCCGGATCGCGGCCTTGCAGATAACGCTCTGCAAGTTCCCAGTGCAGAGCAGCATCTCCGGGGGAGAATTGCAAACTGCTCAGCAGCAGCTCCATTCCCTGCTCCTCTGGAAGCAGCCGTGATAATGCGGCCGCCGTCTGCGGCTCTCTTGGATTCCACGCCAGCGATTGCCGCAGCAGCACAGTTTGTGCGGCAGGATCAGCGCTTGTGCGGGCAGCCTGCTTATACAAAGCAGCCCCTCTCATCGCCTGATATGAAAGAATGCTTAGGATGAAGGTCAAGATGCAGAGAACGGCGATTCCTGCATACGGCCATGATCGCCGCAGCCCTGTAAGGATGGCGGTATCCTCCGCAACTGGCCGATGTATGGTTTCTGCAAGAGCCCATGCAGGCAGCAGCAGGAGCAGCAGCCATATCAATCCGTAGCTCCAGTCAAAATCAACTGCGCTATGCAGGATGATGACAAGCAGAGGCGGAAGCAGCCTTGGTGACGCCTTGAATACGAGCCAGCCTGCGGACAGCAGCAGCAGGAGGACAGCAGCCAGACCGGCTGTCCCCAGATTGAGCAGGATGTCGAGATACCCGCTGTGCACCTGGCTGCCTACATAGGGGCGGGACTGGGCGGCGAGGTACGAATGCCGCCAGGTCTCGCCCCCGCGCCCC